>CAINDH010000124.1 GCA_903847285.1 uncultured Verrucomicrobia subdivision 3 bacterium
GACGGCGTTGCTGCATTCGCCCATCCACGAGGAACGGCTGCTGGCGTTGCTGATTTTGGTGGACGGCTATGCGCGGGCCGATGCCGCCGGTCGCGCCAAAATCTACGCGCTCTATCTGGAACAGCTCGACCGCGTGAACAATTGGGATCTGGTGGATTCGTCCGCGCCTTACATCGTCGGGCCGCATCTGGCGGAGCGGTCGCGCACGATTTTGTTCCGTCTGGCGCGCGCGAAAAATCTTTGGCATCGCCGCGTGGCCATGCTCGCGACGTTTCATTTCATCCGCCAAAACGATTTCGCCGATGTGCTGCGGCTCGCGGAACTGTTGCGCGATGACGAACACGATCTGATGCACAAGGCCGTGGGCTGGATGCTCCGCGAAATCGGCAAGCGGGATGTGGCGGTGTTGCAGAAATTTCTCCAGCAGCACGCCCCACGGATGCCGCGCACGATGTTGCGGTATGCGATTGAGAAATTTCCGGAACGTGAGCGCCAGCGGTATCTTCGCTCCGGCAAGTCTTAAGCCTGGTCGATGTGACGGCAAATTCACCGCGTGGGCGGAACGTGATGCCGGCGGAAGAAAAGTCTCCGGCGAACCAGAAAATACAACTGCGACTCCGCACCACAGCCCTCTCCCCTCAAAGGGGCGAGGAAGATAATACGTCGATTGAGCGGTGAGGGTGGTTATCCAGAAATAGCGGCGCCAACTCGTTCCGGCTTCGCCACATTGTGGCCTACAAAAAATGACCTCGGGATTCTGCCTAAAAAGAAAAAGGGCGGCCATCGCTGGCCGCCCTTGAATTTTTAACTCACAGCTCTACTGCTGGCGATATGGCACGTCCCAAATGACATCAGGCAACAAAGGCTCCTTTTGCCCACCAGTGGAAGGATTGTTCTGAATATAGCTGGTTTTGAAATACTGAACATGCCCGTCAAAAAAATTGATGCTTCCGCCCTTGCTATGCCGCGAAGCGAAGCTGTTTTGGCGATTGGCCGGATTCACAGAATTGAACTGAGGTGAACCGTTGACGACTTCAGTGGTCGGGTTAAACACGCAGTCGAACAAAAAGACCACTGCCGATGGATTTTTTAATGTAGTCGTTTTTGGCATTACGACTTGACCGTTTTGCTTATTAACTGCGGTATAAGTGCCATCGTTTGCCCGCTTCAAATCAATGTTCATGTCGTAACTAAAATACCCCAAACCGCCGCCGGCAGTAGCGACTGTCTGCTGGTCTGCGGCTGTCATGCTGGCACCAGGACATGACCAAATCTTGCTGGCAGAAATATATGGAGCCGGTGGACCATCGTAATTGAACGGCGGGAATTTATAAAAGCTGCCACCGGGCTGAGCATAGTAAGTGGCAAGCGGTTTTTCACTAAAGAGAGGAGGCAACAGATTGAACCAAGCGCGCAAATCATCGGGATATCCATTCCCGCTGGAGCCTGGATATGATCCGGTGTCAGGCATGCCATCAAGCGGTATGCGATCCCGGTTCTCGGGGGCATACATCTGAATTGACAGGCCCCATTGTCGCAAGTTTGAGACACAGGAAATTTGCTGGGCTTTTTGTTTCGCCTTAGCCAAGGCGGGCAAGAGCATGGCGGCAAGAATGGCGATGATGGCGATTACAACAAGTAGCTCAATCAGTGTAAAAGCCTTTAAGCCAGGCTTGTTGAATTTATACGTTTTCATAGTTCAGGCTTTGATTCAAACGATGTGTTCTTCTTTTTTCCTTTGACCGACTGTATTTTGATTTGCTGATAAAATCAAGGCTTGTGAATAAGTTTTCCAGCCTCTTTTGGTCACGTTTTAGTGACAAACTCCAAGGGCGAAGCGTTTGCGATTGAAAAATCTCTCGTCCACAGCATTATGCTGATGCCATGCCGGTGCGCGATCCTCAATTCAAAAATCAAACCTTGATCTACATCGGTCTAGCCGTCGTCACCCTCAGCCTGTATTTGCGAGTGCTGGGCTTCAATTTTGTCGAATATGATGACCAGCAATATGTGACCGACAACGCCCACGTGCAGGCGGGGCTGACATGGAGTGGGGTGGTTTGGGCATTTGGTTTTCATGCAGGTAACTGGCATCCGCTCGCCTGGCTCTCGCACATGATGGACTGTCAGCTTTTTGGCGCGCGGGCGGGCGGACATCATTTCACCAGCGTGCTGCTACACACAGCCACCACGCTACTGCTGTTCACGCTGTTAAAACGTCTCACGGGTTTTATCTGGCGCAGCGCGGCTGTAGCGGCTTTGTTCGCATGGCATCCATTGCACGTTGAATCCGTGGCGTGGGTGGCGGAACGCAAAGATGTGCTGTGTGCATTTTTCTGGATGCTCACGCTGCTGGCCTATACTCGATTTACGGAGAACAAATCCACTGCCCGCTATTTCACCGCACTCGGCGTATTTACGCTGGCGTTGATGGCGAAACCCATGGCCGTAACGCTCCCGTTCGTTTTGTTGCTGCTGGATTTTTGGCCGCTGGGCAGAATTAAAAATGAAAAATCAAAACTTAAAAATGTCTGGCCGCTAGTGCTGGAAAAAGCTCCCTTCCTGGCGCTATCCGCCGGAGCCTGCTGGCTAACTTTGCAGGCGCAACAAATCGCCATCGTCTCCACCGCCGGCTTGACGCTGCCGCAACGATTCGCACACACACTGGTCGCATACGACCATTATTTCCGGGCCACGTTTTTCCCGGTGAATCTGGCGGTGTATTACCCCTATGTCATCAGTCTGGATGCGGGAACAGTGATTGTTTCCGGCATCGTTCTGGCGTTAATCACGGTGCTGGCCCTGATGAATTGGCGACAACGCCCGTGGATAATTTTTGGGTGGCTTTGGTTTTTAGGAACACTCGTGCCGGTCATCGGACTGGTGCAGGTGGGCGACCAAGCCTGGGCCGATCGTTACACTTACCTGCCGCTGGTGGGATTGTTTGTGTCGCTGGTATGGCTTGCCGCTGAAATAATCAAAAATAAAAATGGTGCGCGCGCCCTAGCAGGTGTGGCGGGCGTGGCGATGCTGATAATGACTTCCGTTCAGTTAAGCCACTGGAAAAACACCTGGACGCTGTTCGACCACGCGAACAAGGTGACGAAGGAAAATTACATGGCCATCACGGTGCTCGCCAGCCAGCTCGCCAAACAAAACAAGCTCGATGAGGCCATCGCACTCTACAATCAGGCATTAAGCTACAAGCCGACGTTTCCCGAGACACATTTTTTTCTCGGCAACGCGTTTGACCAACTTGGCCGACCAGACGAGGCGGTGGCGGAATATGAAAAGGCGCTCTGGTTCAAACCGATGCAGGAACAAACGCATATCTTTCTTGGCATCGTTCTCGGCAAACAAAAAAAATATGCGGAAGCCATCACCAACTACGAAGCCGCGCTCAAGATTGCGCCGGATTCCGCCGTGACGCACAACAACCTTGCCCGCATCTACCACACACAGGGAAAATTTGACGAGGCCATCACTCACTATCAAGCCGCACTCCAGCTTAATCCCAAGCTCGCGCTGGCGCACAACAACCTCGGTATTTTACTGCTGCAAAAAAACGATCTCGCTGGCGGCACCGCGCAGTTGCGTGAGGCCATGCGTTTAAATCCGACCAATTCCGAAACCATCCTCAACCTTGGCATCGCATTGAACCAGCAGCAAAAATGGCCTGAGGCGGTCGCTCTTTTCTCCAAAGTGGTTCCAAATGATTCCCCAGATGTGCGGGGACACCTTGAATTTGGTGTCGCGCTTGCAAAGGAGAAGCAGATCCGCGAAGCGATGGCGCAGTTCGCCGCCGCATTACTGATCCAGCCGGATGTCCCCAACGCACTAGACGGGCTGGCGTGGATTTTAGCCACTGATGGCAAGGCAGAAAACCGGAATGGTGGAGAGGCGTTAAAGTTGGCGAGGCGCGCTTGCGAAATTACCCAGAATAAAGATGCGGTTAAAATCAAAACCCTTGCCGCTGCCTACGCGGAGGTCGGACAGTTTGCCGAGGCGCAAAAATTTGCCGCACAAGCAGCGGGTTTGACCGGTGATTTTGAACTGCGAAGTCTTTGCGAACGCATGGCAACGGCATTCGTAAAATCACAACCGTGGCGTGAATAACACAATCAGTTGAACAATTTCACTGGAAAATAAAAAAGGGCGGCCATTGCTGGCCGCCCTTGAATTTTATTTCCATCCGTTACGGATGGAGCAAGCGATAGAACCGGGTTGGTTCCGCTGTGATGTTGGTAACAAAACCACTGGCCGCGCCAGAAACGGTGGTCCAAGGTCCGAGCAGACTGGTTGCAGTTTGCAGGGTGAATGAATTATCAGACCAAGTGAAGGTCAGATTAGTGCCTGACACCGCATTTGTCAGTGCAATCGGCGTGACCACCGCCACGTTGGTGACGGTAATGGTAATCACACTGGAGCTGACACCTCCCAGAGCATCCGTAATGTCATAGTTGATGGTAGCCGAACCGGTAAAATTCACCGCTGGCTGGAACTGAACATCCGTTCCAGAGTTGATGATGGTTGCGGTGCCGCTGGAAGGAGTGACCGCTGTGATGGTGGCCGGGAAGGCGGGAGGATACACCAAGTCGTTGGCCAGAGGGCTGGGAGCCAGTGTGGTTGCGGCGCTGTTCTTGGCCATGCCGTAGCTATCTGGATTGGCGACCGGTGCAATGTTGGTATCAATGTCAGAGAACCGAGTTGGCGCAATCGCGAAGTTCGGATTGCCCGCATTCATGCTTCCAATAACCACACCGGTGACGGTCTTGGCATAAGCCGGGTAGATTTGGCCCATCACGTCCGGATCCAAGGCCGAGAACCACAAGTTGGCTTTCTGGCCGAGCGCGTTAGTAACGGTAACAAAACCGTTGGTAATAATGGCTCCGGTATTGTTTCCGAAGAACACATTCGTCAGTTGAACATATCTGCCAGCAATCGTGTAGTTCACATTGCTAAAATTATTGTTGGTGTATGTAAATGGAATTGCCAACGGCGTGGGCAGCGCATTGCCACTGCTATTGACCGTGTAGGAGGTGTAAGGCTTGGTAGTCGTGTCCGCAGTTAATTCGAGACCGCTGCTGAAGCTGGACAGCACACCAACGAACGTGACGCTGTCACCCATCATCGGACGGAAGGTAGAACCAAACGTCGCGAAGATATTAATACCAGCGGTAGCATCCTGCAGATAGTAAGAGGAAGTATTGCCGCTAGTCAGGTTGGTGTAGGTTGTGAGGATGCCGGTGACCTTAAATGGCGTAGTTGTGTTGGTCGGGACATACTGGCTGTTGGGATCCACAAGCGAGCGCAGAAACGCCACAGTAACCAAGGCCGCATCCGTGATGGTCACCACTGCATTGGTGCTAACGATGCCCGGAAGAACCACGTCATTCGTCACCGCCACTTTGTATGTAGCAGAATTGGCAGGCACGACATTGTCTATCTCAAACGTGGAGGTGCCCAAACCATTTCCATTATCCGTTTGAACAACTACGTTGTTGGAAAACCAAGTAAAAGTGGGTGTGCCCGGGCTGGAAATGGTGGTTGTAAGAATGAGGTTTTGACCCGTATAAAGCGACTGGCTTCCAGGTTGAGTAACAAAGGTCGGGGGCACCGGCGTCGCACTAATCAACACTTTTACAGGGGCAGTGGTGACAGAGAGTCCGTAAGGCGTGGTAACCGCAAGCCGATAAAAGCCGCTGTCGGAGGTTTGGCCACTCGCTACCGTCAGCACATTCGTATTTCCATTTGGATTAGTATATGGAACAAAACCAGAAACTGAATTACTGAGATACCATTGATAAGTGAGCGCCGCCTGCCCCTGACCTGCAGCAAGTGAGGTTAAAATAAAAGTGCCACCGACAAAATTGGTCGTGCCCACAGGTTGAAAAACAATCTTTGGAGCCACAGCATTGGTGCTTAAAGTATTGGTAATCGCTTCAACGAATGTAGTGGCCACGGTAAGATTTGAAACAGTTAGGAACCCACCGAAAAATGATGCTTGACGAAAGGCGAAACTGTTTGCAAGTAGGGCTGCACTAGGAGTAAAAGGATCACCACTTGTAATCGATGGATCGCTTGAAGAAACGGGGTTAATCCAAAGCGTGAGAGCTTGCAGCGTCACAGGGTCCCAGCCGAGAACTACTTGATAATCCGTATTCAAAGCCAAATCTTGCCCAATAATTTTACCAGCCGGACCACCGCTGTTTGCAGCGGTAACACCTAGACGATAGGTGTTTGGCAAGGTGGTAAAATTATTCGTGGTCTGGGCGGGGTTTCCAGCTAGCGCCCAAAGTTTGCCCTCAAAACTACTGGAAGTGGGGACGCCGGAATGAAAATGTGCAAAATAGGACCCGTTAGCCGTTGGTAGGTTTGTAAAGTTTATAATAAAACTCGCATAAATTACCTGTTGGGCATTGGTATAAATACTATTATTGGTCAAAGAAAACTGGCGAGCAATGTCATCCTGTCGGGTAGTAGTGACACCCAGATATGCCGTTGATGTGCCCACCTCAAGCCGGTTATTTTGAACAAAACCATCGCCAGCGATACCAGCATTGGTAGCAGTGCCGCTAAACTTGATCCAGTTGGTTACCAGAACACCCCCAATAATGTTTGTAGCCGTCCCGACAGCGGGTCCATTTGTATATTTGAATTGTTCCTTGAAAATCACATCCGCTCGGGCAGATAGAACTGCCATCAAGGCAAAGAGGGTTAGGGCTAGGATTTTTTTCATACTTTTTTCTTGGGCTTTGGTTTTTCGTCTTTTTGTTTTTCGATCGGTGATTGATCTAAACCTTAAAAATTTTAGCACACATTTGAGGGGCGTGTGTGACATTTTGGAAACGACTGGAACTGGGGGCTAATGCGGGGGCGGGCTGAATGCCCAACGCCGGATTCAAATACACAGCCGCCTTGTTTGAGAAAGTCATTGTTTGAGTATTGGTCTTCCTTTGTTACCACAGATCACCAATGACTGTTTTTCTCACAATCATCTGAATGGAGCAAGCACTTTTCTTGAAACTTGTTCACCGCTTCCTCACAATGCCGCCAGCACGCCATGAAACGAACCCGCCCTCTTCGCCAATCTATGAAAAAAACCCTGTTAGTTTCGCTCGCTCTCTGCACTGCCGGTGGCCTGCGCGCGGCGGAGACAAACGCGCCCGCCTCGCCGACAAACATTTTTGCCGCCGCTAAAATTCCGGACGCGGCGCACGAGCCGGTGCGGGTGACGAACTCGGTGACGATCGCCGGGCAGCGCATCACTTACATCGCCGAGACGGGGATGCTGCCGATCTTGAAGGCGGATGGCGTTTCGCGCGCGTCGGTTTTTTATGTGGCCTACACGCGGACGGACAAAGCGGAAGGCGGAAACCGGAAATCAGAAACGCGGCCGGTGACGTTTTCGTTCAATGGCGGACCGGGGTCGGCTTCGCTCTGGCTGCACTTGGGCGCACTGGGGCCGCGCCGTGTGAAGATGAATGAGGATGGTTCGCAGCCACCGCCGCCTTCGGTGCTGGTGGACAATGAATTTTCCATCCTGGATACGAGCGACCTGGTTTTCATTGATCCGGTGGCGACGGGTTTCAGTCGCGCGGCGAAGGATGAAAAGGCAGACCAATTTTTCGGCGTGGATGCGGATTTGGATTCGGTTGGCGAATTCATCCGGCTGTGGACGACGCGGCATGAGCGCTGGCTCTCGCCGAAATTTTTGTGCGGCGAAAGCTACGGCGTATATCGCGCGGCGGGGCTGGCGGATCATATGCGCGGGCGTTACGGATTTTATTTCAACGGGCTGATCATGGTTTCGGGCCTGATGGATTTCGCCACGATCTACAATGTGCCGGGCAATGACTTGCCGTATCCGCTCTTGCTGCCGGCGTTCACGGCGGCGGCGCACTTCCACAAGAAGCTGCCGCCGGATTTGCAGGCGGATTTGTCGAAAGCGCTGGCGGAATCACGGGAATTTGGGCGCGGGGCGTTCGCTTCGGCGATGCAGCAAGGCGCGGCGCTGCCTGTGGAAGAAAAACAAAAAGTCATCGTGGAACTCTCGCGGCTGACGGGGCTGACCTCGGAGGTGATTCGCGATAATAATTTGCGGATCGATCAAGGCACGTTCCGCAAGCAACTGTTGCACAGCGAGGGATTGATTCTCGGCGCTTACGATGCGCGGTTGACGGGGCGCGATGGCGACCAGGCGTCGCAGGGTCCGGCGTATGATCCTTCGAGCGCGGCGGTGATGGGGCCGTTCTCGGCGGCGATGAATTCGTATGTGCGCAGCGAATTAAAATTTGAGGATGACTTGCCTTATGAATTGATCGCGGGCGTGCAGCCGTGGAATTACGGCGCAAAAAATGTGTTCGCGAACACGAGCGAGCGGCTGGCCTCGGTGATGAACCAGAATCCGTATCTGAAAATCCTAGTGGTGGGCGGGCGCTGTGATTTGGTCTGCCCGATTGACGCGATGCACCACAGCCTGGACCACATGACGCTGGCGCCGGAGTTGCGAAAAAATATTTCCTACGCGGAGTATGACGCGGGGCACATGATGTATATCAATCTGCCGGACTTGAAAAAATTATCGGCGGATGTGGAGAAATTTCTCCAGCCGTAGCCGACGGGACAAAACGAAATTGCAATTCTTGAAAAGTGCTGCCGACATTGTTGGCAGCACTTTTTTTAATTATGCGTGGGCGTGTAAGTGGTGGTGTTGGGCGGTGGCACACCCCAGGCGAAACGGATGGGGACGGTGGCGACCGGAATGCCGGGAGGGACTTTGGCGGGATTGAGATAATTCAAATCAAAGCTGTAGTGGCGCGTGGGCGGGTTGTAATACGGATTGACCGGCGTGGGGTTAAATCCGGCCGGATTTCTAAATTGGTTCGTGGCCCACCGGCTATCCCACAGACGCAAGATGGAAGTGTTCAGCCAGAGGTGCGAACTGCTCCAGTCTTCCAGCAAGCGCGGGAGATTATGCACGCCGCCGCTGAAGCCGGTGGCGGTGTTGTCGGTGGAGGGTATGGTGCCAACGACGATGGCGGCATTGATGGTCATGTTGGTGGCATCATGGCTGGTAGTGCTCGAGGAGTAAGTTTGAAACCCCTGGTCGTCCGTCCAGTTGGGTGACAGCACTGTGAGCGAGTCCGCCATCAACGCAGCGGGAACCGTGTAGGTGGTGTCGTTGGTGTTGAGTGACTGGCTGCCACCAGAGCTGGTCTGGATGTTATAATTGCCGAGAACATAGAGGGGATTTTGCGTGGCAACGGAAAAACCGAAGTTGCCGTTCGCAGGTAATTGCGCGCCGTTCATGACGCGGACGGTGGCCAGCTGTCCGGTGCTGACGCTGCGGCGGTCGGCGACATAAAGGATGGTGGGGTATTGCTGTGACGTTGCTGGCAACTTGGTTTGCACTGTGGAATTGGTTGCGCTCCAAGTGCTGAACCGGCCGATATCAATTTGGGTGATCAAGTTGGTTTTGCCTTCGCGCTGATCGAAGGTGGTATTGGTCAGGCTCAAGAACGGCAAGTTGGTGGTGAGCATGCCAACGGTGGCGTTCGTGAGTAATATAATTGAAGGGGTGGGGTCGTTGCCCGGCACCGAGCCATTGATGCTGGTCTGCACTTTGAGTTGCACGGTGAGGTTGGTGGCGTTGCCGTAGGTGTTGGTGACGATCAAAACCATTTGCGCCTGATTGTAAAGGCGCTGACCACCTTGAATGGAGGTCGCCAGTTCGGTCGGCGGGGGAACATCAATGAGCGTGTGCGAGTTCGTCATGTTCAACGAAACGGTCACGCTGGCGACGTTGGTGGTGTAGCCGGGAGTGGCGTTGAAATAGGTATGCCAGTTAGTTCCATAGCTGCCCACGCCGTCCATGGGAGTGGCATCCAATATGGACGTGGAGCTGACGCCGTTAGAAAAAGTCAGTGAAGTGGAAGTTCCGACGTAGATACGGCCGTTGGCGTGAACACGGCCGTTCACAATCATCGTGGCGCATTGCGTGAACTCCAGCGGGCCGTTGTAAAAAATCGCCCAAGTCACCAGCGGCACCATCGCCAGCAGCACATCTTCCTGTGCGGTGCCGATGACTGTGGAGGATGAATTGGTCCGCATCACATTGGAAATAATGCGATAGACCGGGGAGCCGGGTGCGGCATACAAGCCTGTATACGCCGAGGGCAGCGGCCCCGAGTAAGTTCCCACCTGTGAAACAAACGTCTTGCCGGCGTTGCCTTGCGCATCGGAAAAAATAAAGCCCGCCCAGAAGGAGCCTTCGTTGCTGTTTGGAATGTTGTTGCCGTAAACGCCCGCCGCCCAGTTGTTGCTGACGCCGGCGACGTTGTAGCTTTGAAAATCGTAAGCCATGCGGGCATAGGCTTTCTCCACCGCCGCCTCGGCAGCCACGGAACAGCTACCAAAATCCACGTTGCGCTGGTTCAGGATGGCGACGGTGTTGGAGCGGTTCATGGAACTGGCCAGGATGATGAGGCTGACCGTCACCAGAATGAGCACCATGATGAGCGCAAAGCCGCGTGGCGGGACGGATGATGACGGGAGGATTTTCATGGCAATGATTATTCTGGCAAGTGCGGGGTCACCCGAAATTCAATTTTGTAGTAATCATAAAGCCCGTTCGTGCCCACCGCTGTCAGCGGATATTGGAACTGGCAAAACTGAAGCGTGGTGTGGATGACGCGCTTGTAGGACATACTGTCTGCATCATTCGTGGCCGGCTGTCCGCTGTAATCTTCCACCTGAAAACTGTAGCCGCCGCCAAGCCAGTTCACCAAGTTGGAGGCCACCGTCACCGGGCTCCAGTTGGTGGTGCTGGTGCGGAGCAGGCGGCCATCGCTGTTGTTTGAGTTGCTCAAGTCGAAATAATAGAGGATGGCCATACTGCCATTGGTGGTGTTGAACAATTTAATCGCCGTGCCCTGCGAACTGTTGGTGTTGATGTTGAAGTTGGTGCCATTCATATTGCCCACAAACCACATCTTGGAAGAGCGGATATCCACCGGCAACTGGTTGAGCACGCGCCGCGAGGTGTCGCTCGCCCCAGATTTGCTTTCGACCCACTGGCTCTGGCGCAGGCCGATCAAGTGCGCCCCCAACAAAGCCATGACCACCACCACAAATAGCGACATCACGAAAATCATTTCGATCAGCGTGCCGGCGCGCTCGCCGCAGCGAGTGGTGATGGGGAAATTTGTTTTCATGCGTGGGAACGTTTAGTCATCCGAGACACCCAAGCTGGACGGGTCGCGATTGTCTGGCGCGATGAGCGTGCACACTGAGTTGGTATAAACCCGGCGCGTAAAATTTCCCCAACCATCAAATGGCCAGACGGTGTCCACCCGGACAACCTGCATCTGCACCCATGGATTCGTCAGACCGTTTTGAAATACCGTCTGCACGGTGATGAAGTTGGTGGCCACCACATAATTCGTCCCCTTCCACGGGATGTCCATGATGTTGGTCGTGTAGCCGGTCATCGTCCAGTTGGCGCCGGAAACAGTGAGCGACTTGGCGGTTAAATTCATGTTCGTGATCTCAATGGTCTGCATCGCAATGTCCCATACCGCCGAACGCGCCTGCTCCACTGCCTGAAACGCCATCGCCTGCGCGGCCAGTGAATAGCCTGACCACTGCGATTTTTTGGCGCTGATGAGATAGCCGTTTATGATCGTCCCGAACACGAGCGCCACAATGGCCACCGCCACCAGCAACTCCCAAAATGAACAGACGAATCCCGCCTCGCGCCCGACCATCGCGGCGCGTTCCCTCGCCTTGCCAAGGCGGGCGGGGCGGCTATTTTCCAATTTCAGAAACATAAACAAGATCATGTTTAGCAGTCATCATACCAAGAGCAAATGCTGCATTGCCAGACACCCGCGCCCACAATCATGACAAACCTTGTCCTGATTTCGCACCGTAAAGATTTCCTGTCAGGCGCGACCCCACGCGCCCTCGCCACCTTGATTTTTCACACCGGAACTTTGAGCCTTTGCCTCCCCGCACCTTTGCGTTAAAATTGTCCCGCATGAACATTCAAGTGGCCGTCCTCTGCGACGCGGCGACCGACGATAATGGCAAATTAAATTTGCTCGGCTCCTTCGACACCATTTACGCGCCGCAGCTCCCCGCCATCCACCCGCAATGCGCCGTCGCCCTGCGCCTCACCTTCATGCCCGGCGACGAAGGCACGCGCAAACTCACCCTGAACTTCATCAACGCCGATGGCCGCTCCATCATGCAAGGCATCGAACTCCCTGTGCCCGTTACCCTGCCCGATGATGCGCATTTCCTCACCCGCAATTTCATCGTCAACATCCAGCAATTGAAATTCGACGAAGCCGGCCTCTACTCCGTAGATGTGCGCGTGGACAATGAGTCCCAAGCCAGCATCCCGCTCCTCGTAAAAATGCTGGAGCAACGGCCCGCTTAAATGCCGCCGGCAGCTTCAAATTCCAGCCCGCACGCCACGCACGCCGCGAATTTGTTGCCATTATTTGCTTGCTGCCGCCGCGCCCTTACCTTACAAAAGCGCATCATAAGAATTAGCCAGACGATAGATTTGATGCACCACATAGCACTTCAGTCCCAACCGGAGAGGTTCGCTTGAGCCGTCCGTTTCCCTCACCTCGCACCAATACCGCCGCGTCCTTCATTCGCGTCAACGGCAAGATTCGCGCCCGGGAAGTCCGCGTCATCGGTGCGGAAGGCGGCCAGCTTGGAGTTTATCCGCTCAACGAAGCCATCAATCTCGCGCGCCAGCAAGGCGTGGATCTCGTGGAGATTTCGCCCAACGCCGTCCCGCCCGTCTGCCGCCTTGTGGACTTCGGCAAGTTCCGCTACGAACAGGCCAAGAAAGAAAAAGAATCCCGCAAGCACCAGCACGCCTCCACCGTCAAGGAAGTGCAGCTCAGCCCGCGCATCGACCCGCACGATCTCGGTATCAAGACCCAGCACGCTATTGATTTTCTCTGCGAAGACATGAAGGTCAAAGTCGCCCTCAAATTTCGCGGCCGCGAAATGGCGCACACCGAAGTCGGCTTTGAGGTCATCAAAAAGTTCATCGAGAACATCACGCCCTACGGCCATCCCGATTTCCAACCCAAGCTCATCGGCAAAGCCATCAACCTGATGATCAGCCCGCTCCCGCGCAACAAGCGCGCGAAGAATCCGCGCGGCGAATCTGAAGCCACTCCCGAAGCCGACGGCCACGCGCCGGAAAAGAAATCTTCCGAAAAATCTCACGCCCCGGAAAAAGTGAAGGTCCCCGTCGCCGAAGAACCGGCAGCCGACGGCCTGAACGCCCCCTTCGCCGGTCTGGATATCAAGTAAGTTGCGTGTGCAGACGCCGCCGGTGCAGATGCACCCGGAACGTTTGCAGATGCCAACCCTTCAGTTGCACATGCAATCATCACGGTTGCGCCTGCATCCGACGTCAATGCATTTGCACCTGTAACGACTGCGTATGCAACTGAAACAATTGCAATTGCAACCCGAACAAATGCGATGGCACTTGGAACGATTGCATCTGCATCCGGAGCAATTGCGTTTGCAACTGAAGCGATTGCGTCTGCATTTGTCACGGTTGCAATGGGAATCAGGGCAAAACCAGACGCCGGACGCTCAATTCCTACAGATTCAGCCGTGTTTCCTATGGGAAATGGTCCGATGGCGATGGGAAAACCTCCGTTGCCCAAGGGAAACGTTCCTGTGCCCGAGGGAATTGTTCTTATGCCCATGGGCAAAGCTCTAGTTCCCATGGGAGATGCGTGGTTTCCCATGGGCAACGTCAAAAACCCCATGGGCAACGCGACGATTCCCATCGGCAACAAGGTTTTTCCCTTGGGCAAAACGATAAACCCCATGGGCAACGAAGCTTTGCCCATGGGAATTGTCACGTTTCCCATCGGCAACGCTTCAGTTTCTACGGGTAAAATCGTGGTTTTGCACGAAAACCCGTGATTTTAGCCAAAATGAGGTCAACGATGGAAGGGATGCTTTCTTGGTGTGGCGGATATTCGTGCTTGGGCCAACGCCTGCCTAAATTCACCTTTCACTTCGTCCCGCAGGGATAACCGGAAATTAGCCAGCTACGAAGTGGCTGGTTGCGATTCCGAAAAATCTCCGTCCTGAAAGGACGGTGGAAACGCGTAAGCGGCATGGTGGGTGGATGATTCCACCGTCCTTTCAGGACGGAAAATATTGGGGGGACACTACCAGACACTCCGTGTCTGGCAAATTTCCGGTTGTGCCTTCGGCACGAGCCGGGGCGCGGAGCGAAAGAAATTGGCCGGGATTTTTGGTCGCACAGCGACAGCGGATATTAGCCAGAGACGCCGTCTCTGGTATCAGGCAGCACTAATACGTCCTGAAGGGAAGTCGAAAATTTGCGGCCTTGGTTCCGCTTCCCCGATGTGGTGCCGGTGGGGAAGGATTGAAAACGGGGCGAGACAGAATTAACGGATTTTTCAGAATTCAATTTGCGCCGCTAATTTTTTGCTTATTGGAGAACAGCACGAAAATAGACGGGGTTGGGCAAACTGGCGGCGGCAAAGGTGACGGCAGTCAAAGATCCCGCTGTAATCACAAAACGGCTTTGTTGAATATTCAGGCGCGAATCAAGCGCCTGCAAATAAAAACCCTGACCCGGGCTTGAGCTGACGCTGACCACGAGATTGCTGCCCGTTAACTGGCAACCTCTCAAAATTAGCTGATTAGGTGGCCCCGGAATTTTGGGTTTGATAACTGCACTGGAAACCAGTGACGGCACATTGGTGGTATGCCTATCCGTCACCAACTGCAACCGGAAGTAAGAGCCGCGACTATTAAGCGACTGATTGGTGACCCAAAATGTCTCGGGTGGGTAGCTCCAAATGTAGGCAAGGTTAGTCCAATTTTTGAAATCACCTGTGCCCTGAAGCACAAAGGTCGCTTCTGAATCCCATAGAAAATCCACGCCGAGAATGTTGCCATTGGTTTGAATCAACTGTTTGATTATTACGTCCGGAGCCAGTTTTAGGGTATAAACAAAATTCGGCGGCGAACCATCCGCCTGTTCCGGTGAACACGGGACGAGGCTCGACAGATTGGCGCAGCCGATGACGTTTTGAGAATAAACACCGCCGCCGCGCAGACTGCCGGGATAGATGCTCGCGATGTTCAACGATAATTGTGCGATGGCGTCACCATTGAAGATGTTCGTTTGCAGTTTATATGCGGTTTCTGAACTGCGAATAGTCCAGGTGACCTCAAAAGGTGGTGTGGGCGAATTACCGCCACTAAAAGACCATGACGAATATGCATTGGCCGAATCAGTGTTGACCCAGTTTGCCGAAACAGTGTTCTGATTTACTTGGTTGGTGAACCCAATCTGTATGCCTGGCACATAGGATTGAGTAAAGAACGGGTCGTTCTTCACATTCATCTGATAGCGAAACCAGCCATCTCCCAGATAGGTGCTCTGCAACTCCAGAAATGTCGTGGCGCGAGCCACACCGAACCCAGCTACGAACAAAGCCAGTGACACATAAAAAGCAAATTTGCTTTTCATAACAGCAGTTTCACGAAAGCTGTTCCCGCCAGCGCGCCAGTTGCTTCGCGACTTCCTTCGTGCCCGGAGCGCCGGTGATGTTTCGTTTCGCCATCGCGGTTTTCAGATTGAACACGCCCAGCGCGTCGCGCCCGAATGTCGGGTTCACACCTTGCAGCTCCGCGAGCGTCAGTTGGTTCAGCGGTTTGCCGGTCTTTTCCGCCAGCGCCACCACCGCGCCCACGACGTGATGCGCGGGCCGGAAGGCCATGCCTTTGCGCACGAGATAATCTGCAAGGTCGGTCGCCAGCAACGCGGGGTCGCTCGCAGCGGCGGCGCAGGCGGGCTTGTTCACCTTGGTGTTGTTCAACATCGCGGCCATGAGGCGCGTCGTCGCACGCACGGTGTCGGCGGTGTCGAAGAGGCGTTCCTTATCTTCCTGCAAATCGCGATTGTAGGTCATGGGCAGGCCCTTGAGCAGTGTTAGCAGCGCCATGAGGTTGCCAACGACGCGGCCCGTCTTGCCACGCGCGAGCTCGGCGATGTCGGGATTTTTCTTCTGCGGCATGAGCGACGAGCCGGTGGTGTAGGCGTCGGCGATCTTGATGTAATTGAATTCCGTGCTGACCCAGAGAATCACATCCTCCGCGAGCCGCGAGATGTGAACGGCGAGCAACGCGGCAGCGGCGGCGAATTCGATCATGAAATCGCGATCACTCACGCCGTCCATGGAATTTTGCGTGAGCTGGACTTCGCCGCTGGCATTCACAAAGCCGAGCAGCTTAGCGACGAGTTTGCGGTCAAGCGGCAAGGTGGAGCCGGCAATTGCGCCGCTGCCGAGCGGGCAGACGTTCACGCGCGAATGACAGTCCCAAAGCCGTTCACAATCGCGTTCGAGCATCTCGACATAAGCGAGCAGATGGTGCGCGAGATAGACGGGCTGGGCGCGCTGCATGTGCGTGTAGCCAGGGATGATGACGTCGGCATTCTTCTCGCCAAGCGAGACGAGGGCGCGCTGGAGTCCGGCGATTTCGCCGAGCAGCGCAGTGATCTCTTCGCGCAACCAAAGCCGCACATCGAGGGCGACCTGGTCGTTGCGCGAGCGGGACGTGTGGAGCTTGGCACCGGCGGGCACCCGCTTGGTCAGCTCGGACTCGATGTTCATGTGGACATCTTCGAGTTCGGCCTTCCACTTGAACTGGCCGGCGGCGATTTCTTTGGCGATCTGGTTGAGGCCTTTGGTGATGGCGCTCAATTCCGCGCGTGTGAGCACGCCGATCTTCGCGAGCATGGTCGCGTGGGCGATGGAGCCTTGGATATCGTGTTTCCACAAGCGCCAGTCGAAGGAGATGGATTCGGAAAACGCGGCGACATCGGCGGCGGGGCCGGAAGCGAAACGGCCGCTGCGAGAGACGGGAGATTTTTTACTCATAATTGCTGCACCATTAAAACCACAGATGACCGCAGATGCACACAGAATTTTCGGATTGGCGCAGGAACACCTTCCGTCCGGCGACAAAAAGCAGGTTGCCCACGCAACAAAGATGTGAAATGTTGACGCGAACAAGGCCATGAGTGAATTCAAATATGCCTGCCCCGTCTGCGGCCAGCACATGATGTGCGATGCCTCGCAGGGTGGCGCGGTCATGGAGTGCCCCACGTGTTTCCAGAAAATCGTCGCCCCACAAGCCCCGTCCGACCCGGATTCCAAATTCATCCTCACCGGCAGCAAGTTCACCGAGAAAAAAATTTCCCAGACCCTTATCAACGCCACCGCGCCGTCGGGCGCGCCAGAGAAAAGTTTTCCGTTGGCCATCGTCATCGTGCTGGCGCTCGTAGCGGCGGCAGGTGCTGGGGTGTTTGTATTTCGCGGAAAAATTTTTAAATCTTCCAGCAACACCGCCACCAACACCTTAGCCGTGGCGAATAATCAAAAACCCACGCCAGTGGAAAAGCCCGCACCCACCGCGCCGCCCGCGAGTGATGCGAATTGGGCGCTGTCGCTCGGCACGAACGCGATTGCGGAGACGACGACGGCAGGAAGGATTCACGGTCA
The DNA here is from genome assembly GCA_903847285.1 of uncultured Verrucomicrobia subdivision 3 bacterium. The sequence continues at coordinate 17,598 of CAINDH010000124.1, forward strand.
AGATTTTCTCTTAGAGCGCGCGACGTTTCGCGACGGCTCGCTGATGCTGCGCGCGGGCACAAAGGGCGCAGTGGAGTTCGGCGCGTTCGTGAATTTCGCCGGCGCGCAGCCGGAGTCGCTGGCCGAAAAAACCATCAATGTGATGCCGGATGCGGAGCGGGCAGCGCGCGTGCAGTTGCGCTGGAAAGACGCGGCGGGCGACATGCAGCGGAAAGAGTTTACGAACGGTTACGCGATGCGGCTGGAGTTCGGCGCATTGGTGAATAATCATTTGCCGGGGAAAATTTATCTCTGCGCGCCGGATGCAGAAAAAAGTTATCTACTGGGAAGCTTCAACGCCGACGCGCGCAAGCCAAAACCCAAAGCACCAAAGAAGTGATTTCGGTGCTCGGGCTTGGCCTGTTTCGATATTCATTTGCAACGCCATGGTGAAGCGGCATAAATGCCGCGCTCCGAAATTCGGACGCCCAAAAAATTTTCGTGTGTTTGGTGTATTTCGTGGTTTCCTCTCCCTCACCTTATGAACGTCGAACTCGTCAACACCGGCAGTGAGCTGATGCTGGGCCGCGTGCTGAACACGCATCAGCAATTTCTCTGTCGCCGGCTCGCTGACCTTGGCCACGTGGTCACGCGGCAGGTGGCGATTGCAGATACCGGCAGCGAAATCCAAAACGCCGTGCGCGAGGCCTTGAGCCGGGCTGACCTCGTCATAACCACGGGCGGCCTTGGCCCGACTTCGGACGACATCACGCGCGAACTGATCGCGGAACTGCTCGGCAAAAAACTTATCAAGAACTCCGATGTGCTGGCGCACATCGAAAAATTCTTCGCCAAAAGAAATCGGCCGCGGCCGGCCAAAACCGATGTGGAAACTTTTGTTCCCGAAGACGGGCTGGTGTTTCTGAATCCCACGGGCACCGCGCCAGGTCTGGCGATGCGCGTTGCGCCAAACCCGTTTCGCGCCGACAAAAAGCCGTCATGGCTGGTGATGCTGCCGGGGCCGCCGCGTGAATTGCGCCCGATGTTCGACGGCTCCATCACCCCGCTCATCAAGCGGGAATTTGCGGATGAGATTTTTATCTGTCGCACGTTGCGGACAACTGGCATCGGCGAATCACGCGTGCAGGAAATGGTGGCGGATGAATTACAGCCGCTCGTTCAGCGCGGCTTGGAGATCGGCTATTGCGCGCGGCCGGGCGCGGTAGATGTGCGATTGACGGCGAGCGGCGCGGATGCTGCCAACCTGGTCAAGACTGGTGAAGCCATCACCACAAAAATTTTTTCAGCGAGCCTTTTTGGATTTGATGATGATGAGATTGAACAAGTCGTGGTGCGATTATTGGTGGAAAAGAAAAAGACAGTGGCTTTAGCAGAGTCCTGCACTGGCGGAAACATCGCGAATCGGCTGACGAATGTGCCGGGCGCATCCGCGATTTTTCTCGGTGGCGTGGTGAGTTATGCGAACAGTGCGAAGGAAACATTTCTGGGTGTGACGGCTGATTCGCTAGCGGCACACGGAGCGGTAAGCGAAACGGTGGCGCGCGAAATGGCGATGGGTGCGCGGGCTAAATTTGGCGCAGATTTTGCGATTGCCGTCACCGGCATCGCCGGCCCAAGCGGCGGGACACCGGAGAAACCGGTGGGGACGGTTTTTATCGCGCTTGCCTCGGCGGCGGGGGTGGAGGCAAAACATTTTTTAAATGCTTGGGATCGCGAGACGTTTAAACAAGTCGTGGCGCAACAGGCGTTTGACTGGCTGCGGGCGTGCCTGATTTCTATTTGAGAAAAAAGCGGTTTGCGTTAGTGTTCACCACCATGTCAGCTCCAGAAAATCCGCTGCAACAAGTCAACGCCGCCCTCTCGGAAATCATCGCGGCCACGCCCGCGCCGAAACGACGCGGAACGATTCTGGTAGTGGACGATGAGGAGGGACCGCGCATGTCGCTGCGGGTGATTTTCAAAGACAGCTATGATTTGCTGATGGCGGAGGATGGGCCGACAGCGATCGAACTCGCGCAAAAACACGACATTGACGTGGCGATTCTCGACATCCGCATGGCGGGGATGTCCGGCATCGAAGTTCTGGAACGGTTGCGGTTCGTGCGGCCAGACATCGAGGCAATCATGATCACGGCGTTTGAGACGACGGATACGATGCGTCAAGCGCTACGGCTCCGTGCGTGCGACTACATCAACAAGCCGTTCGATATCGCCACCATCCGTGCGGCGGTAACCGGCGCGATGCAACGCCAGATGCTCGAAAGCGAAATCCATACGAGCGCGGAAAAAGTCCACGAACTGCTCGGTGAATTGCAGAATCAAAAGGTCGAGGAACAGATTGCCAAGACGCGCGGCGATATTTACGCGAGCATCATCCACGACATCAACGGCCCGCTGACCGTCGTTTCCGGCTTCATACAACTGCTGAATAAAAAGCTGAACCACGCCTCGCGGCTGGAGTTGGAAGATTTGGCGTTCATCAAGGAGCGGATGCAAATCATCGAGCGGCAGGTGAGCAATTGTATCGAGATTTCTCGTCGCTACCTCGGCTTTCTCCGGCAGCAGGGCGGCGAGGCCGCGCCGACGGGCGTGCATCAGTTGATGGACGACCTTGAACAACTCGTGCGCGTGCATCCCAGCATCCAAGAAAATGAATACGTGGTGACGCCACCCGCCGAAGACATCGCGGTGAAAATCAACGGCACGGATGTCATCCAGATTTTGCTGAACTTGTCCGTGAATGCATTTCAATGTTCATCGCAGCCGCATCGCGTAGTCGTGGGTGCGGAAATTTTGCGCGCGCCGCTAAACCTTGCGGAATTCAAGGACGGCACGAGCGACCGTTTTCTAGGAGTCGAGAGCATGGACAACACGGCACCACTGGTGAAGTTCACGGTGAGCGACACCGGCCCGGGGATTCCGGCGGAAGTGTTGCCGAAAATTTTCCAACCCTACTTCACCACGAAAGGCCCGCGTCAGGGAACAGGCCTCGGCCTGAACATCGTCCAGCGGCTCATTAAGGAAGGCAACGGCGCGCTACAATGCCACACGGAAATCGGTGTGGGCACGACCTTCACGGTGTATCTGCGGGCGGCGGAACTTTCGAAGCAGTGAAACTTTAGCGCCCCAGTCCCGGGCCGCCGGAATAAATCCACACGCAGCCGAGATATCCGCCGATGATGGTTAAATCGGCAGTTACAGCCAACGGCGTCCACGCAATTTTTTCAATTAGCCCCCAGCCATCGTCATACACCGGAAACACGCATGAAAGCGGCGGTTGTCCTTTAGAAAAAACAGTGAAACCATCGCGGTTCGTTGCCGTGCAAAAACATTCCGGTGGATTCGTTGGCGTTGAAAAAAACACCGGCAAAGGAGCAAGGCCACGCGCGGCATTAGGATTAACAAAATGCGGATGGCCTCGTTGCGCGGGCGACGAAAGATCGGGTTTCAGAAAAAAAGCGCGGGTGCGGAAGTCGTCATTGCGCCCCTCCAACTCGTCATACACGACGAGGTAAGCATTCTGCGGCGCGGCGCGAAATAGAAGCAGGCGAGGCTGCGGTGCGGGTTCATTCCACGCATCTAGCCGCGATTCGGTCCAAAGCTTGTGCGTCACGCAACCACTGACCAGAAACGGCAGCAACGAAATGAATCTTAACCAGTGACGCATGAAGGGCATCCTGGGGCTACCGCCGCTGCTGGCAAGTGTATTTTGCCAAACTTTTGCTCTGGCAGTGTCCCGTTATTTACGAGGGCAAGGGCGAATGCCGCCCGCCAAAGGGACCAAGAGTTAAAAACAAAACCCCTCGACGAATACATGCGAAGAAGGGTTCGCATCGGAGACACTATTTATTTGGTTTTCAGTCGTTGTGTTCGTTATGTCCTTGGCATGAGGTGGCCGGAAAGTTTTATTTGGCCGTCTGCAGTTTTGGCCGATAACTAGCTACCGAAACGTTGTCTGCCAGCATGATTAAGCTCGTCATCATCTCAAAGAACGTCACCGCCGCCCCGCTCGAACTCGGCGAGGGCTGGGCGACTATCGGGCGGGCGGACGGCAACACCCTCCAAATCGTCGAGCCGTCCATCTCCGGGCGGCATTGCGAAGTGCAGCGGCGCGGTGAAGACCTGCTCGTGCGCGACTTACTCTCGACCAATGGCACGTTCGTGGGCGGAAAAAGAATTTCCGAGGCGGTGTTGTCTCTGGGACAGACGCTGCGCTTGGGCGATGTGGAATTGCGGACGGAGAATTCTGCGCCGTCGGGAGGCACTTCGTTCATCAGCAAGATGCTCATGACAAGTTCGACAACAGCCACGCGCCTGCCCGCACCCGCGAAAACCGCTCTCGCAGAAAAATCCGGCGCGCAAAATATTTCTATCGTCGCTAAAAAATTTCACGTTCTCTTCGTGGACGACAGCCTGGCATTTCTCGAAACCTTTGGCGGCGTATGCGAGGAACATTCGCAGCAGACGTGGGAAGTCCTCACCGCCACCTCCGCGGACCTCGCGTTGGGAATTTTAAAAACCAAGCCCGTAGATCTTGCCGTGCTCGACATCGGAATGCCGTTGCTCGACGGCTTGCAGTTGCTCGGCCTCATCACGCAGCGCCATCCCGGCCTCAAACTCGCGGTGATGACTGGCAAAAGCACCCCGGCCCACCGCGCTGATGCACTGGCAAATGGCGCTGATTTATTTCTCGAAAAGCCGCTGACTTCCGAAGGTATGAAATCTGTTTTCAATATGCTCAACGAACTCGTCTCGTGGTCGGCGTTGGAAGGTTTTACCGGCGCGGTGCGGAACGTGGGCCTACAGGAAGTCGTGCAGATGGAGTGCAATGGAAGACATTCTTCCATCCTCGAAATCCGCGACCATGAATTGCGCGGACAAATTTTCATAGAAGCTGGCGTCATCACGCACGCCGCCGTCGGCCAACTGACGGGTGAGCAGGCATTTTACAAACTGATGTCGTTGCGCGGTGGCCGGTTTCAAGTGCTGCCGTTCGCCGCGCCGCCGCAACGCACGATTCAAGGCCGTTGGGAATTTCTCCTGATGGATGCCGCCCGCGCCACGGACGAGGAAACGGTGCTGGTGAAAAAAATTTCCGCGCCCGCACCGGAGGCGTCTGTGTTCACGCACGGCGAGGACATCATCGAAGTCGCGCATTAAGGTGGCCGTAAGCAGGGCTGTGCGCGCCCTTTTTTGCGAATTGAACCGCAGGCCGCACGCTGAAATACTTCCAGCCATGCTCAAGCAAGTTAAGGCTAAAAAAATCGCCATGCGCGGCGGACATTTCGCCATCGTCGCCTCCAAATACAACGCCCGCTACGTTGATGCCATGTTGCGGGCGGCGAAGGCAGAGATTTTGCGCGCGGGTGGCACAGTGCAGATTGTCCGGGTGCCAGGCGCGTATGAGATTCCGGTGGTCGCCGCACGGCTGGCGCGTTCCTCGCGTTTCGCGAATCCGATTTCAGCCATCATCTGCCTCGGCGTGATTTTGCGCGGTGCAACAACGCACGCTCAACACATCGGCGAAGCGGTAAGCAACGCGCTCGCGCAAATCCAAGTCACGCACGAAGTCCCCATCATTCACGAGGTGCTGCTGCTGGAAAATGAGTTGCAGGCGAAGCAACGCTGCCTCGATATCAAACATAACCGTGGCCTTGAAGCCGCGCAGACCGCGATTGAGATGGCTCGCGTCATGACCACTTTGCCGTCAGCGGATGATGACGTTCCCTGCTAAAGCAGTGGATTCAGTTACGGGTAAAAACCGGTGTTACGGAGAGTCACGGAAACGATTTCAACCGGAAATATTTTGCAGATGAATTTACAGGGTTAGTGAAGGTCAACGTGCCGCTCGTGTTCGTGAAATTGGCGAACGAACTCCACGCGTTCAGCACAGCGGCGGTCTGCAGCGTGTAAATTCCCGCCGCGCCACGGATGGCGAGCTTCGCCTGATTGCCGGGCAACATCGCAATGGAATCAAATTTCAACGGGCCGGAATCGAAGAAGTTCAAGATGCTCGTCAGGTAGGCGCTGCGCACTGTCGCGCTGGTGATGGTCTCGAAAGGGAAGCCGAGGTAAACCACCTTGCCGCCGCCAGCCGTGCCGTTGTAAAAAATCCCCGCTGCGCCGCTCACAACGTTGCTGTAATTGACGGCCGACCAGGCACCATAATTCGTCGGCGCCACCACATCGGGAAAGCCGACCAGATAAATCCCCTGTGAGCCGTCGTCGAAAACGCCGTTGGTGTTGCCAGCGAACAACGAGGCGACATTGGCGCTGAAATTCCACGCGCTGGAACTATCCGCGACAAACGCGGCGTGAAGCTGGTGGTGTAGAAAATTTCGGTCCGCCGCAGTCGGGCCACTGGCGCGGTCAAGGTCGTAGGCGATTTCCGCACCGGAGACGAACAAGCTGCCGCCGTTGGTGAGGAACGCGGTGACTTTTGCTTGTTCGACCGTGTTGAAGCTTTCGTCCGCCACGGAATCGTTGCCACACGCCCAGATAACGGCGGGATAATTCGTCAGTGCCACCAGGTCATTTGTGACGGCAGCGTGATGGCAAGAATCGAACGCCAGACCGTAAGCGCTTACGGCTTTGCCATGCGGCACGACGTAGTCGGACGCGTTGATGCGACGCGGCAACACACGCTGGTTGCCGCCGGAGCCGCCGGGCGGAACGTAATTTTGCGCGACGAGGTTTTGTTTTAAATCCTGCGCGCGCTCAAAGCGGTCAAACGCGTTCACGAATAAAGCTTTTGGTGAAACGGAAAATTGCGGCGGGCGACAACCAGCGACTTCGGACGGAAAAGATTCGCCACCGGCATTCGCGGCGGCGATGCGAAAATAATAGTCCTGGCCGGCTAGCAAATTGGTGGCGGTGTAGTTTGTGGCGTTGCCGACGAAAGTTGGACTGCCAAAGCCATAGCCGTTAGTGGATTGATAGACGATGTAATTCGTCGGCGTGCCGCTATTCGCCACGCTGACCGGCGGGTTCCACGCAAGCGCTACGACGCCATTCGTGCTGCCAATGGCGCGGACTTGTGCCGGTGGTTCGGGCGGGAAAATCAGTGGCGGCGGGCTGTTCGTGTCGAACTGGTTGAAGTATTTCACGACAGCGTGCATCGCGGCGCGCGCTATGGCGGCGCGCACTTTTGGATCGCCCATCAGCGCGGCGTCCAGCGTGTTGTCGTGATACGCGACCTCGATAATGGTGGCATCCATCGCGGATTTGAAATCCACATTACTGATTTCCGAATAACCGCCCAAGAAGGTGATGTTCGTTCCGCGATTGCTCCAGGCGTATTCCAGCGGTGGCGAGCCGAGCGAAACCATCTCGTCGTTGACAGTCTGACCGCAGAGTTGGGCGAGCGTGACCTGATTCGGCGTGGGGCTCCCGGTGATCAATCCTTCCACACCGCGCTCGGTGGCGGTGTTCGTGTTGCCAGTGCTGGCGTTGGAGTGGAAGCTGATATGGACGCGTTTGAAAAATTTTGACAAGTCCGAGCCGCCGCTGTTCGTCTTGGTCATCTCGTAAGACATCAACGGCGGCGTGTGCCAGCTATCGTGCTCGTCGGTGTCGCTGTCGTCGTAGAGCGTGGTGGACTGGCCCTGACCGATGCCAGCTTGAATCCAGTAACGGCAGCTTTCCTCTTCGCGCGGATAACCAGACACGCCGCCACCGCGATTGATGGAACCCATGCCATTACCAAAGCGGATGGCGTCCGCAATGACGACCGAACCATTCGTTGTGCTGCGCAGATTGCTGATGACCACCGCGCCGTTTGCGGAATTAGAACCGGCGTTGAAATAGTATTCACCGAGATAGATCCAGCCGTTGCCGACCATGTAATGAGGCAGACGATACGGCGTCTCACCGCCGGTGTGGCGAATCACATAAAGCTGGTCGCCACGATCCGTGTCCGCCTTCACCCAAGTGTAAACCGGATAATAACCCGCCACCGGAATCGTAGGCGTGTAAGTTGCCGTGGCCGTCTCATTCGCGGCAAATGACGCGAAGCGATAGGGCGTCGCACCGGGCGTGCCGAAATAATACGCCGAAGAACTGTTGTTCCAAGTGCCGACAAAAGTCACGGCCGCATTTGTGTTGTCCAATACGACTTCGTTGGTCTGCTGGCCAATCGGGCGCATCGAGGCAACGATCGCCCCGGCGTTAAAACAATAGGTGGCGAAGAAATTCAACTGGTCGAGGTTGCCGTAGTCTTCGTTCATTGAGGCCAGCGACGTGGGCCGTTGCAGATACCAACTGGTTCCGCTCCACGTCCAGCCGTGACCGGAATTCATGAACACCACGCGCCCCGACAGCGCCCCCGCCGGCTGACGCGTGGCGGGCACAATCGGACCGGCGAGGGTATGAAAGGCCGATAGCTCCGCCAACAGAATGGCGGCAAAAAAAATGGCGGCACGTTGCATCACGAACAATTTCACACGTCAATACAGCGAACACGAATACTCACTGTATTTTTATTCCTTGCTTGCAAAGAGAATCGTTCCGAAGAAAAATCTCCGCAAGTTAATATTATGTTTTCACACGTCGTCATCTTCTGGACCAACCCGGCGCAACCGAACGCGGCGGATGAACTTATCGCCGGCGCCAACCTATATCTCAAAGCGATTCCCGGCGTGCTGCAGTTCCACGTCGGCAAAATGTCGCCCAGCCCGCGCACGGTTGTAGATCAATCTTATCAAGTCGCGCTGAACCTGATTTTCCCCAGCAAGGCCGCGGAGCAGGCGTATCAAGTTCATCCGCAACACCTCGAGTTCGTGGAAAAAGTGTTTAAGCGCGTTTGTTCAAAGGCTGTGATTTACGATTTTGAGTGAAGCGGGAATTGCCGCGCAATGGTCGAGAACCTGCGCGCGACAAGTTTTTTAGTTTTTACCCGCGCGGATGAAATTTCCGGTGGATTTCCCGCAGCCGATTGCCGGTGACGTGCGTATAAATCTCCGTCGTGCCAATGCTCGCGTGGCCAAGTAATTCCTGGATCACACGTAAGTCCGCACCATGCTCCAGGAGATGCGTGGCAAAGCTGTGCCGCAACATATGCGGCGTGATATTGCGCCCGATGCCCGCACGCTGCACGCGTTTCTTGATGCGCAACCACAACGTCACCGCCGCGAACGCCCGTCCCCGACTGTGCAAAAAAACATTCGCCGGTGATTTCGGCGTGATGAGTTTGGGGCGACCCACCTCGATGAAACGGTTCAACGCCGCCACGGCGGTTTTGCCGACAGGAACCACGCGCTCCTTGTTGCCCTTGCCGATGACGTTGATGAATCCGGCGTCGAGATGCAGTTGTTCCAGCCGCAAATTTTTTAATTCGCTCAAGCGCAGACCAGAAGCGTAGGCCAGTTCCAGGATTGCCTGGTCGCACAAGGTAATCGGCGTGGCCGGCTCCTCCGGCAGTAATAGCTTTTTGATTTCGTCGTTCGATAACGCTTTCGGCAAACGCTTCCAGCGACGTGGCAGCGAGAGATTTTCGGCGACGTTCGCGGGGAGAAACTTTTCATTCTCGGCGAATTTGTAGAAGGCCCGCAGCGCAGCGATTTCCAGATACACACTCTCGCCGCTCAAACGTCGGCCAGTCGCCGGCTTGCCCTCGGACAAAGCAACATCACTTTCTTCTTTGGACTTTCCCCGTCCAGCCGACAGCACATTCCGCGTCCGTTCATGCAAAAGAAACGCCATGAGATGTTTCAATTTCACATCCGTCCAGTCGCCGATGCCCTGTCGCTCCGCCCACGCGGTGAACTTGCCGAGCAACGCGGCATAAGTTTTTGCCGTGTTGTCCGATTGCCCGCGCTCGTGGCGCAGGTATTGCAGAAAATCTTCGACGAGTGTTTGCACGATTAAATTTGCCACCGCCCGTCAGCGTCGTCGCGAGCAGCCAGACTCACACTACTGCAGCAATCGCGTCGCCCATCTCACGGGTGCCGACTTTGCGCGCGCCGGTTTCGTGTGCGCTGAAAATGTCACCGGTGCGCAAGCCGGATTCAATCGCATGCTGCACAGCACCTTCAATCGCCGTGGCCGCTTCGTTCATGCCAAAGCTTTGGCGCAGCATCATCGCGCTGGAAAGGATTTGCGCGATCGGATTCGCCAGATTTTTCCCGGCGATATCGGGCGCCGTGCCGCCCGCTGGCTCGTAGAAACCAAACGTGTTGTCGCCGTTCGTCGCGCCGAGGCTCGCGCTGGGCAACATTCCCAAAGAACCACCAAGCGCGGCGGCTTCATCGCTCAAGATATCGCCGAACATATTTTCGCAGAGCATCACGTCGAATTGCGTGGGGCGGAGCATGAGCTGCATTGCGCCGTTGTCCACGAACATATGGTCGAGCGTGACATCGGGATAATTTTTGCCGACGCGGGTGACGACTTCGCGCCAAAGAATTCCGTTTTCCAGCACGTTTGCCTTGTCAATGCTTGTCAATTTCTTCCGGCGCAATTGCGCGGCCTTGAACGCGACGTGCGCGATGCGTTCAATCTCCGGCGTGGTATAAACCATCGTGTCAATAGCGCGCTGGTTGCCACCGCCGATGTCCTCAGTCTTTTTCGGCTGGCCGAAATACATTCCCCCGGTCAATTCACGCACAACCAAAATATCAATACCGTCGCCCTGACGTTCTTTTGCGAGCGGGCAGGCGTGTGAGAGAACTTTGGGCAATTTCACCGGGCGCAGGTTGGCAAACAGACCGAACTCTTTGCGCAACCGCAGCAGCGCGGCGCGTTCGGGGCGTTCTTCCTTAGGAATGGTCGGGTCGCGGTCAGGCAAGCCGACGGAGCCGAAGAGGATCGAGTCGGATTTTTTGCAAACATCAAGCGTGATGTCCGGCAACGCTTTCTTGGCAAAATCAATTCCCGCCCAGCCGACCGGCGCTTCGGTGATCACGAGTTTGAATTTGAAGCGGGCTTCGGTAGCGCGGAGAACCTTGATGGCTTCGCGCATGACTTCGGGTCCGATGCCGTCGCCGGCGAGAGCTGCGATGTTGTAAGTTTTCATAAAAGCGAGGGGTGAGTTTAATTTTTTACAGCGCGGTGACAATGGAATTTTGCTAACCCCGTTTCCAAACTCGACATTCAAAATTCAAAATTCAAAACTCCGTCCGATGGCTTTGCCCTATAAAATCGCCACGCTGCTCTACGTCTTCAATGAGCGCGATGAAATCCTGCTGCTCGAACGCGCGCAGGAGCCGAATCGCGGCCTCTGGAGCCCGTGCGGTGGCAAGCTCAAGATGGATATCGGTGAATCGCCTTATGCCTGCGCCGCCCGCGAGGCGCATGAGGAAATGGGAATCCACCTTGCCCCGTCGGACTTGCATCTGGCTGGCATGGTGAGCGAACACGGTTTTCAGGGGCAGGCGCACTGGCTGATGTTTCTTTTCGAAGTGAAGGTAAAATTAAAAGTGCTCCCGCCGCCGATGAGCGAGGGACGTTTTGAATTTTTCCCGCGCGAAAAGATTTCTGGTCTGAAGATTCCGCAGACCGACCGTGAAAAAATTTGGCCGTGGTTCTGGCAATTTCGGGGTGGTTTTTTCGCGGCGCACTGCCATTGCCACGCCGACGGACGAAATGACTGGACGCTGGAAGAATCTGTAGCAGCGGACGTGAGTCCACTTTAAGATTTTGAAATGAGCCGACTCACGTCGGCTGCTACGAATAAAAATTATGGCCGAAGTTCCCATCATAGACCTGCACAGCGACGATTATTTCATGGGCGAGGCGTTGCGACAGGCGGCGAAGGCTTATGAAGCGGGCGAAGTTCCCGTCGGCGCGGTTATCGTGCGCGAAGGACGCATCATCGCACGCGGCTCCAACCAGGTGGAGTTGCTCAAGGACGCTACCGCACACGCCGAAATGCTCGCGCTCACACAGGCGGAAAACGCCGTGGGCGACTGGCGGCTGACGGATTGCACGCTTTACGTCACCAAGGAACCATGCCCGATGTGCGCTGGAGCCATCGTTCACACGCGGCTGGCGCGCGTGGTGTTCGGCGCAGGCGATCCCAAGGGAGGCGCGGCGGGCGGCGCGTTGAACCTGCTACAATTTCCCACGCTCAACCATCGCTGCGAAATCACATCCGGCGTGCGGCTGGAAGAATGTCGCGCTTTGTTGAAAAGTTTTTTCCTCGAACAACGCGCGGCGAAAAAGAACGGCGAAAATCTTCCGCCTAAAGCGTAGGCTACTTCCTTCCCAAAAGAATTCACCGCTAGCTGTGCCACGCGCGTCAGCAACTCCCGCCATTGGCACAGCAGTTTGTGCCAAAAGTTTTCTTTCCGCCCGGCAAAAAACCTCATCACCTTCGATTCGCCTTTGTTTTAAAGGTTTTCCCCGCTGTCGACCGGGTTGGCATCGCTCAAGCTAAAGAGACGATGTTGGTAAAACTATCAACGAAACAAAAACGAAAGGACAACGACTATGAAATTGATTCAATGCGAACGGCCCGCACTAGCGGGCTTTGGTTATGGACGGCTGGCGAGCTTGCAGGAAGAACTTGATCGGCTGTTTGAAACTCCTGTGCACGCGTGGGCGCCCGCGCTCGATGTGCACGAGGACAAGGACAAGTTCACCGTGAACCTCGAATTGCCCGGCCTCAAGCGCGAGGACATCGCTGTGCAAATTGAAGACGGTAGTCTGGTTATTTCTGGCGAGCGCAAAGTTGAGCCGGTCAGCGACGACACGGAAGTGCATCGGCGCGAGCGTTTCTACGGGAAATTTTCCCGCACGCTCACGCTGCCCGCAGCAGTTGCGCCGAATCAGGTGAAAGCCAATTACAAGGACGGCGTTCTCTCTGTGACCTTGCCCAAGGCCGAGGAAGCCAAGCCCAAACAGATTGATGTGGCGGTCAACTAAAGCAGGTGTTTGAAAACGGACGGCAGGAATCCCGGCGTGGGTTCCTGCCGTTCAATTTTTTACAGACTTTTTTAACTTTTTCCGCCGTGCGCCGTCGTGTTCAATCAATGGCTTATGAGCATGACCCATCCCCTCACGACCACGGCGTTTGAACTGCCCGGCTACCGCATCGTCAAATCATTCGGCGTGGTGCGCGGCATCATGGTGCGTTCGCGTTCCATCGTCGGAAATTTTGGCGCGAGCATTCAAAGCATTTTCGGCGGCAACATATCGCTCTACACCTCCATGTGCGAACGTGCCCGCGAAGACACGTTCAACCAGATGCTCACGCACGCGGGCGAACTGGGCGCGAACGCGGTCATCGGCGTGCGCTACGATGCGACTGAGATTGCGCCGGGCATCACCGAAGTGTTGTGCTATGGCACGGCAGTGGCGGTGGAGGCAGTCAGGTGATGTGTGCGGCGTGAAACAGCGTTGCGCAATTTTAATTTTCTTCTCCTGATTGAAAACCCTGCGACCAGATTCTTTCCTCGCTCGCCTGCTGGGCCGACTGGCGGCGGCCATTTGCCGCCACCCGCGAGCGTTTGTGTGGCCGCAGGTGATTTTATTTTTTGTCAGTATCGCGGTCACGGTGCTGTGGCTGCAATTCGACACGGACCGCGACAATCTCGTTGGTTCCCAAAAACGCTATCACCAAAACTATCTCCAGTTCCGCAAAGAATTTCCCCAGCAAGACGACTTGGTTGTGGTCGTCGAGAGCGAGAACGTGGAAAAGAATCGGCAGTTCGTGGAACGGCTGGGTGCGCGGCTGGAGGCGGAGACGAACCTCTTTAAAAACGTTTTTTACAAAGGCGACTTACGGATGATGGGTAGCAAGGCGCTCCTGTTCGTGCCTGAAAAAGACCTGGCTGAACTCCGCACCACGCTGCACGACGACCTGCCGTTTATCCAAAAATTTTCACAGACAACGAACCTGGTTTCCTTTTTCAACCTCGTTAATACGCAATTCCGCACCGCTAAACAGGAGGAGAATGCGGAGAACGACGCGCTGGTGAAGGCGTTACCCGCGTTGACGCGGATCATCGGGCTGGCGCGAGAGAGCCTGGCCCGCACCGGCATGCCACCGTCGCCTGGGGTCACGGCGCTGTTTGACTCGAGCGACGCGGCGGCTTCGGCGAGTTACATCACGTTCAATCATGCGACGATTTTTCTAGTGACCGCGCACGCGCCGACGGCGGACTTGAACGAAGCGGCGGTAAAACGCATCCGCGACCTGATGGCAGAAACAAAGTTGGAAGTTTCCGGGGTGAACGTCGGCCTCACGGGCGAACCGGTGCTGGAGTTGGACGAGATGGCGCAATCGCAGTCGGATACCACCGTGGCGTGCATCGTGTCATTGGTTTTGTGCGCGCTCATTTTTATTTACGGCTACAACGAAACCGGGCGACCGCTAAAGGCGATTGTCTGCCTGCTGCTCGGACTGGCTTATACCTTCGCATTCGCCACGCTAACGGTGGGGCATCTAAATATTTTGACCATCACTTTCCTGCCGATGCTCATTGGGCTGGCGATTGATTATGGCGTGCATCTGATCACGCGCTACGAGGAGGAATTGCGACACGGCAAAACCGCGCATGAGGCGATGGCGCGCGCGATGATGTTCACCGGCCAGGGAATTTTCACCGGCGCGCTGACAACGGCGGGCGCGTTCGCGGCGATGGCCTTTACGGATTTTAAAGGCATCCGCGAAATGGGCATCATTTGCGGTGGCGGCTTGATGATTTGTCTCGTGCCGTTGCTTACCGCGTTGCCGGCGCTGCTGCTGCGCGGCAAACAAAATGTTCTCGACCATAAAGCCAACGAAGACGCGCGGCGGGCGCGCATCGAAAACATCTGGCTGAAACGGCCCGCGATGGTGGCGTTGGTGGTGTTAGGCATTTCAGCGGTAGCCGCACTGCAACTACACCACGTGCAATTTGATTACAACCTGTTGAGTATGCAAAGCGAGCGGCTACCCGCCGTGGTGTTCGAGAAAAAATTGATTAATTCTGCCGACAAATCTGTTTTGTTCTGTGCGGTCGAAGCCGGCTCGCTCGCCGAGGCGGTGGCGTTGGAAAAACAAATCCGCGCGCTGACCAACGTGGTGGCGGATGTGCAATCCATTGCGGGCTTCCTCTCGGAAAAAGCGGACGACAAGCTGCGGATGATTTCGGAGATCAAACAGATTGTGGCACCGCTGCAATTCCACCCGCCGGACGCCCGCCCGGTATCAGTGGATGAGTTGAGCCAGACGCTTTATTCGCTCGCGGGCTACGCCGGCTTAGCGCGTGACACAGTCAGTAATTCCGAACCAGCGTTGCAACGCGGGCTTGCAGAATTGCAAACCGCCGCCCAGTCGCTCCGCAAGACAATGCTCGCCGAAACCCCCGCGGCACGCATCGCGAACGGTCAAAAGCTAGGCCAATATCAGCAGGCTTTGTTCGACGATTTGCGCCAGACGTTCGATGCGTTGCGGCAGCAGGATGATCGCGCGCCGTTGCGCATCGAGGATTTACCGGTAGCCTTGCGCGAACGGTTCGTCGGCGTGCACGGAACGTTTCTGCTGCAAATTTATCCGAAGAAAGACATCTGGCAGCGCGAGCCGCAACAGGAATTCGTGAACACGCTACGGCGCGAACTCGACCCATCCGATTCCAACAAGCCTGTCATTACCGGCACGCCCGTGCAGTTGCTCGAATACACCACGCTCCTAAAGGATAGCTACATCATCGCCGCGTGGTATTCGCTCGCCGCCATCGCGCTGATGGTGCTAGTGCATTTCCGCAGCCTGCTGGCGGTGACGCTGGCGCTGATCCCCGTGGGGCTGGGAACGTTGTGGCTCGCGGGCTTGATGGGCTGGCTGGGCGTGCCGTTCAATCCAGCAAATATCATGACGCTGCCGCTAGTCATTGGGATTGGCGTAACGAATGGAATTCACATTTTAAACCGCTACGCCGAGGAGCGCACGCCGGGCATTCTTTCGCGCAGCACAGGTAAAGCGGTGCTCGTGTCCGGGCTGACGGCCATCGCAGGATTTGGCAGCCTGATGCTGGCGGAACATCGCGGCATCCACAGCCTCGGCGTCATCATGTCCGTGGGTATCGCAACATGCATGATTGCCGGCTTGACCTTTTTGCCCGCGCTGCTGAATCTGCTCGAACGGGTCGGATGGTTGAAACATAAACCCGGCACCGGCAAAAATTCGCCGGCACCGGGTCAGGAGGAACCGAGGTAAAAACCTCAAGTGGAAACAATCTACGCGCACCTTGGCCGAAGTCAAATGGGTGGCTTGTCCCACTCCAGGTGCGTTGCCATCCCGACATCGAGACAATGGAACAACTTTTGAAATGACCGCCAGGAAAATCATTTGGATCTGCCTCGGACTGCTGCTGGCCATATGGTGGCCAGCGGCCACGCCGGTTCGTGCCGATGATGGCCCGTCCGCTGGATTTATTTTCGACTCGTTCAGCCTTGTCCTAGAACCTGGCCACCGCACCGAGGCTGCTGGGCCGTTTTATTATTCCGAAAAAAAAGCAGGCGAGGCCACGCTCGCCTTGCCGCCGCTGGTTTCTTTTTACGAAAACAGAGCTGTCCAGCACGGCGAGATCAATCTGCTCTACCCGCTGCTCACTTACGAAAACTACGGCAGTGAATGGCGCTGGCAATTTTTTGAGCTGTTGAGCTTCGCGGGTGGCCAGGAGCAGGATGTTTTGCAGACGCGACGCTTCACGCTTTTCCCGATTTACTTTCAGCAACGCTCACTGGATACCAATCTGAATTACACCTGCGTCATGCCCCTCTACGGTCATCTGCAACGCCGGCTGTTCCGCGATGAAATTTTTGTCGCCATGTTTCCGCTGTTTAGCGAGACGCGCAAACGCGATGTCGTCACGGATAATTACCTCTGGCCCGTCGGCCACACTCGCCACGGCGATCACCTCGCCGGCTGGCAGGTCTGGCCTTTCGCGGGCAGTGAGCACAAGGATTTGACCACGCTGACCAACGGCTTCGGGGATGTGACCACCATCGGTGGTCACGACCGCTCGTTTGTGATGTGGCCGCTTTGGCTTACGCAGGACAACAATCTCGGCACGGAAAATCCGGAAAAATTCCGCGCGTCCATCCCTCTGTTCGCCACCACGCGCTCACCCAACCGCGATGTCACCTCGGTGCTCTGGCCGCTGTTCACCTGGATTGACGAGCGAGAGAAAAAATATCACGAGTGGGAAGGCCCGTGGCCGTTTGTAATTTTCACGCGCGGCGAAGGCAAGACCACCGACCGCGTCTGGCCGATTTTTAGCCAGTCCCACAACGCCAAGCAGTCCAGCGATGCCTACCTCTGGCCGATTTACACCCGCAAACAGATCCATGACGAAACACTCGAACGCAGCGCCACCCGCGTGCTGTTCTACCTCTACGTTGGTGTTTCGGAAATGAATAAGGAAACCGGCGTGGTCAAACTACGGCGTGATTCCTGGCCGCTGTTCAACTGGCGGAAAGATTTCAATGGCAATACCCGCCTCCAACTGTTTGCACCATTCGAATCCATCCTCTCCAGCAGCCGGGGCATTGAGCGCAACTGGTCGCCACTCTGGACGGTCTGGCATTCGGAAAAAAATCCACGGGCGGGGGGCGTCAGCCAGTCGCTGCTTTGGAATTTATACCGCCGCGAAGTGTCGCCGGGACATCAGAAAACAGCCCTCCTGTTCGGATTATTCCAACGGCAGTCGGACGGAGAAAAAACTTCAACGAGGCTTTTTTATCTGCCGGTTTCACGGTAAACTTCCCGCGCTGCTATGTTTGAAAACATCGGAGAAATGACGCTCTTGTTCTGGCGCACGCTGCTGGCTTTGCCGCAGACGTGGCGGCAGCGGCGCAAGGTGCTGGAGCAATTCTTCGAAATCGGCAACGCCAGCTTGTTCATGGTCTGCATGTTGTCATTCTTCATCGGTGGTGTCATCGCGCTGAACTTCGGCCCACCGCTCGTGGAGCGCAGTTTTACCAGCGCCATCGGCGGGGTGGTGGGGCTGGCTATAGCCAAAGAACTCGCGCCGGTGATGATGGCCATTCTCATCGCGGGCCGCATCGGCTCAGCGATGGCGGCGGAAATCGGCTCCATGCGCGTGTATCAGGAAATTGACGCACTGCGCACGATGAACATCAATCCCATCCATTACCTCGTGCTGCCGCGCTTGCTCGCCATCACGATTGCACTGCCGATGCTTGTGGTCTGCGCCATTCTCGTCGGCTGGTTTGGCGGGGCGATGGTGGCGGATATGAACGCCCAGATGCAGATTCCCTTTACGGTTTTCTTTGAGGACATGAAAAGCATCGTCGCGCTCAAAGATGTTTACCACGGCGTCTTCAAAAGTTTCTGTTTTGCGATCATCATCGGTGTGGTCTCGTGCCATCAAGGGCTGGCGACCATTGGCGGACCACGCGGCATTGGCCGTTCCGTGACCAAGGCGGTGGTAAATTCCATCGTGGCCATCGTGTTGTTCGACTACATCATCACCCGCTTTTTGCTGAAATGAATTCGCCGAACACCAACCAAGGCGTCAGCCTCGTCGTGCGGGACTTGAAAAAAAGTTTCGGCGAGCAGGAGGTTTTGAAGGGCGTGAGCTTTGAGGTCAAGCCGGGTGAAATTTTTGTGCTGATGGGACCGAGCGGCAGCGGCAAGAGCGTTCTGCTAAAACACCTCATCGGTTTGGAAGAACCGGACACGGGAGAAACCCTCGTTAATGGCGAAAAAATCGGCGCGCCGGAAGTCGCGGCAAAATACCGCATGGCGCTCGTGTTTCAATCGGGCGCGTTACTGAATTCCCTGACGGTCGGCGAGAATGTCGGGCTGTATCTGGCGGAGCACCGGCTGAAGTCGCCAGCAGAGATCGAAAAAGTTGTCCTCGAAAAACTGGAAGCGGTCGGCCTGAAAGAGGCCGTCAACAAAATGCCCGGCGAACTTTCCGGCGGCATGAAGAAACGGGCCGCCATCGCACGCGCGCTGGTCATCGAGCCGCAGTTGATCCTCTACGATGAACCGACCAGCGAGCTGGATCCGCTTTCATCCGTGGTCATCGGCAATGAGATTTTGGAATTGAACCGACGCATTGGTGTCACCTCGCTGGTCGTAACGCATGACCGCGACCTCGCGTTTGGCGTGGCTGACCGCATTGCGGTGATTGCCGAAGGAAATATTTTGACCATCGGCACGCCGGACCAGGTGAAGCAAAACAACGACCCGCTGGTGAAAAAATTTCTGCACATTGATTTTCAACGCGAAACCTAAACGGAGCTGATTATGAAAAATTCACTGGAAACCAAACTCGGCATCTTTGTTGCCATCACGGTCATCGCCGCGCTGCTCATCATCGAGAAGCTTGGCAATGGCGATGTGTTCAGCCACGGGCGCCACATCAGCGCTTTATTTGACAGCGCGCAGGATTTGAAAGTCGGCGACCGCGTGAAGATGGCGGGCGTGGAAATCGGGCGTGTCGAGTCCATCGGCCTTACGACGAACAAGGTGCAGGTCACGATGCGTCTTTCGGAAAAAGCGATGGTCAAGACGGACAGCCGCGCCATCATCAAATTCACCGGTTTGATCGGACAGAATTACGTTGCGGTTGATTTTGGTTCGTCATCCGCAGCGATCGTCGAGGAAGGAACCGTCATCGCCTCAGGCGAACAGCCGGACTTGAGCGCCATCATGGCGAAGCTCGATGCCGCTGCCTCGGGCATTCAAAATCTCACGGCCACCTTCACGCCGGACACAATCAATAATTTGATGGGGCCGCTCGTGGATTTCGTGAAACAAAACAGCGCGCCGCTCACCGCCACGATTGCCAACGTGAAAAACATTTCCAGTGAGATCGCCGCGGGCCAGGGCACGATTGGAAAATTAATCTACGACGATTCGCTCTACACGACGGCGATGACGACGGTCAGCAATTTGCAAGAGACAGCGTCATCCGCGCGCCTGGTCATCAGCAATGTCAACGCGGGTCAAGGTTCGCTCGGCAAGCTGCTGACGGACGACACGCTGTATCAGGCGACCACCGCCTCCATGACGAACCTGAACCAGATCATGTTCAAGATCAATCAGGGTAACGGAACCATCGGCAAGCTCGTGAACGATCAGGAGTTTTACAAGAACGCCAAGCTGTCGCTGCAGAAGCTAGACAAGGCGGCCGACAGCCTGGAAGACACTGGTCCGCTGAGTGTCATTGGCACGATGGTTGGCCACCTTTTCTAAGCCAGCTTGAGATTCTTTAAAACCTGCACCGTGGAATGCGCCTTGTTAAGCGTGTAGAAATGCAAGCCCGGCACGCCGGCGCGCAATAGCTCGGCGCATTGCTGGGTGGCGTATTCAATTCCAAATCTCATCGCGGCTTCATCATCGTTGGCCACAGCATCGAGCTGGGCTTGGAGCTTCGCGGGAATCTTTGAGCCGCACAACTGGGTGAAGCGTTTGATCTGCGCCGCGCTCAAGATAGCGATCACACCGGGAACAATGGGAACGTTCACGCCCAGCTTGCCAACTACGTAGTCGCGGAATTCAAAAAAGTCGGCGTTATCGAAGAATAGTTGCGTGATGACGAAGCCTGCCCCGGCATCCAATTTTTCTTTCAGATGTTTCCAGTCGTCGTGCTTGCCGTTTTTGTTGGCGATGTGGCCTTCGGGAAAACCGGCGGTGCCGATGGAAAAGTTGCCGGACTCGCGGATGAATTTCACGAGCTGCGAGGAAAATTCAAAGCCGCCGGGCGTGGCTTGAAAGTCGCCGCCACCAGGGGCGTCGCCGCGCAGGGCCAAAATATTTTTGCAGCCCAGCGCACTGATTTTTGCCAGCAGCGCGCGGACTTCTTCGCGCGTATGGCTGACACAGGTGAGGTGCGCAAGCGCGGGCAGTTTATGCTCGCGCTGGATGCGGTCCACGATGGTCAGGGTCTTGTCGCGCGTGCTGCCGCCAGCACCATAGGTGACGGAGCAAAAATCCGGATGCGTGGCGAGCAGCGCGGGGATTTGTTTTTCCAGCAGGGTGCGGTCGCCTTCATCGGTCTTGGGCGGAAAAAATTCAAAGGAGATGACGGGTTGCTTCGCCGCCATTTTTTCAGAGTATATGTCGCGGATGAATCGCATCGGTTTGAGTTTCTTGTTTATTTTGCCTGAAATTAACTCCAAGCCAACGTTGAAGCAAATTAAAAATCAACGCATCTGGATATGATGATATGAATTAATTAAGGGCGGAACCCGCTGTGTCTGGGCAACAAAAAGCCCCTGCCGGTTTCCCGGCAGGGGCAAGGATTCTAAATCGGATTAGAATTTGTAGACGACGTTCAGAGCGAGCTGGAAGTCATTGGCATAACCAGCGTAGTCGTGTTCGGCGTGGTCCCAGCGGAATTCCGCGCGGGTGGTCACGTTAGCCCACAAGTTGTATTCAACCGTGGTGGTGACTTCTTCTTGCGGTCCATAGTGGCTGAACAGGTCGGTGGCGTCCACATACTCACCGCGGAGAGCGAAGAGCAGTTTGTCGGTCGCCTGATAGACGGCATAGATACCGTAGATGTTGCCATCATAGGAGTAATTGCCCGCATTGTTCGCTTGGATTGCGTCCCAAACAACGCCGAACTTCAAGCCAGCCACGGGGGTGGCGAGCGTGGCACTGACGCTGTAGTTGTTGACGGAATAGTTATCCAAACCTTGAATGGTCTGGAAGTTCAAGGTAGAACCCTTCAGGAAGCCGAGGCTTTCCGGAGCCGTGAGCGAGACAGACCCGACGTAATCGAAATCGCCGAGTTTGCTGTTGCTCTGGCCATAGCTGATCAACGAGGTGCCGCGATTCACAACACCAGCGGTTGCGCTGACGACATCGCAGAACTTGTAGGTGGCGAGAGCGCCAACATAAGAGGCAGGGTTGATGGCGTAACCAAAAGAACGGGAGTAGTTCGGGTTGGCGTAGCCAGTGTTGACTTCGTAACCGGTGATGCCGTCCATCGCGCCAATCTTCCAGTCAATGCCGTTCCCCACCGGCATGCGGAGCGCAACGTAAGCCTGACGAACAGCAATTTGGCTCGGGGTGAGTTGGCTGCCATTGTCAAAGTTATTATTGTAGTCCCGAAGAGCAATACCATTGATGGCGCTGCTGCCTGCATTGATATCAATGTGGTAACCAGCAGCCCAAGAGCTGTCATCCAAGGGCTTGTCCAAACTGATGGTGATGCTGTTCAGGCTGAACTGATCGCGGTTATCAACGGTGGAATAACCGTAATAGTAGCCGTCCGAGCGATTGTCTTGGCGTTTGCCTTCAAACTGATGTCCGGCGGTGTAGTTCAAACCCACATCAACGTAGCCGCTGATGGTGGTGTTAGAGAGAGCGGTGTTGACCGCGCTCATCTTTGCTTCGTCTGCGCGAACGGCAGAAGCCATGCTGACGGCTCCGACGGCGGCGAGACCCAGTGTCCATTTATTAAACTTCATCTTGTTCCTCCGATGTTGTTTGTTGTTGTTGACTGTTTTTTCGTGGGGCAAATACAGTTTGCCCCTACACCTTGCGGTGTTCTTGCGGTCAAACCTAGGGAAAAACCAAAAAGATGACAATAAGTATTTTTGGTATTTTTCAAGGGACAAGGTTCTGGTTAAAAGTGATTTGCGCCTGACTTTTCAAGTTTCGCGTCCAACTCTGCAACTTTGATTGCAATAAAATAGGGCAGCTTTCTGGCATCTGGTCTTTAGATATAGAGATTTTCAATGGCTTTATGCTCCTTGTTCCCGCTGGAACAGATGTTGCTAAACATTCAGTGCGTCGAGATTGCGCTTGCAATCGGCGACGCTAAAAACTAACACGTCATTGCTATGCCTATTTACGCTTACTCTGCGAGGGAAACGGCCACCGGCCGCGAAATCCGCAACACTGTCGAGGCTCTTTCCGAGCAGGCTGCCATCGCGGCGTTGCTGAACCGCAATCTGCTGGTAGTTGAAATCCGGGAAAAACTGGCCAAGCGCGGTCAGACCAAGGGCGGCAAAGTTGCCCTAGCAGATCTGGTTGTTTTTACCCGCCAGCTCGCCACGATGATTGATGCCGGTATCGCCATCGTGCAATCGCTCCAAGCCCTGGCCGATCAGACCCCAAACAAGGTCATGCGCGACACCATCCGCGACATTTGCACCCGCGTGGAAAGCGGCGAAAGTTTTTCCGAAGCGCTAACTCGTCACCCCAAAGCCTTTAACCGTCTTTACGTCGCCATGGTTTCCGCCGGCGAAAAAGGTGGCTTACTCGCAGAAATTCTCTCTCGCCTAGCCACCTATCTGGAAAATACCGAGCGCCTGCGCAAAAAAGTAAAAACCGCCCTGATGTATCCCTCGGTGGTCACGATCGTCGCCATTGTCATCACCATTTTTTTGCTAGTGCGCGTCATCCCCACGTTCAAGGAAATTTACGATGGTTTCGGTGCTAAACTGCCCTTGCCCACTATGCTGATGATTGGCTTGAGCGATTTGGTGAAACATTATTTGCTCCTTATGATTATTGCGGCGGGTGCGGCTATCTGGGCTTGGATGGCTTATCTCAAGACCAAACCTGGCCGCGAATTTTGGGACAAGCAACGCATCAAGCTCCCCGTGTTCGGCTCCATCGCCCATAAAATTTGTCTCGCACGCTTCACCCGCACACTCGCCTCGCTCGTCCGTAGCGGTGTGCCGATCCTGGAAGTGCTGCAAATCGTGTCCCAAACCGTCGGTAACGTCGTCATGGAAAAAGCGATTAAGACCTCGATGGCTGATATCGAACGCGGCGAAGGCATCTCCGCCGCGCTCGCCAAGCACCCGATTTTCCCCACGATGGTCGTGCGGATGTTAAGCGCCGGTGAACAGACGGGTAACATCGACAACATGCTCGAACGCGTCGCCGACTTCTTGGATGAAGAAATCGAAACCGTTCTCTCCGGCCTCATGTCGCTCATCGAACCTCTCCTCATTGTGTTCCTCGGCGTGGTCATCGGCGGCATGGTCATCTGTATGTTTCTGCCCATTTTCAACCTCGCCAACATCGTCAGCGGCGCGAAGTAAACATTCTGAAAACAAAAAAACCGCCGGGAGATTTTTTCTCCCGGCGGTTTTATTTTTGCAATAACATTACACCGACACCGGCTTGCCCGGCTGCGGTTGGATAACTTTAATTTTCGGCCAACGCTCGCGAATTTTTTCCTCGAACCATGACCGGGCTGGGCCGTCGCCGTGGCCCAGCAATACCGCGCGCGGTGACACCTGCCCGACAAAATCCAGCAAATCCTCCCGGTTAGCGTGCGCGGTCAAATCGAAGTCCTGCACATCACAATCCTTCGTCACACGACCCGCGCTCGGGCTGAATACAAACGTTTCGCCCTTCGCCGCTGCTTTTAAACGTCCCGCCGGTGAATCCGGATCCGCGTAGCCCACGAAGAAAATGGACTGCTTGTCGTCGCCGATCATCCGCTTCGCCAGATCGTGCGCCGCCGTGTTCTCGCTCATCATACCCGCCGTGATGACAAAAATTTTCCCGCCGCTCAACTTCATGCTCTCCGCCGCGCCCTTCTCCAGCACGATGAGTTGTAACGCCGCATTCAACTGCAAGCCCGTGTGCTGCCGATGTGCGCGATGCGCCTCGATGTCGTAAATCTCCGTGAACACGCGCCCCAACCCGCCGATGTAGATTGGCTGCTTCTTCATTTTCCCATCGCGCATCAAGAGGGCGAGCATCGCCAAAATTTCCTGCGGGCGCCCCAGTGCAAACGACGGTATCAGCACGCAGCCTTTCTTCTTTTGCGCCTCATGAATCGCCTCCACCAACCGGTTTACTTCGCTGTCGCGCGTAAAACCCTGCGGCACTTCACGATTGCCGCGCGTCGTTTCCATGATCAGCACATCCGCTTTCACGTCCTCAAAGCGCGCGCTCTTCAAAATCGTCTGGTCGTGGAAACACACATCGCCCGTGTAAAACATCGTTTCCTTTTTCCCGCGCAACAAAACCCCCGCCGAACCTAACGTGTGACCCGCATCAAAAAATTCCAGCGTCGGCGAATGTAAGCCAGCACGCTGTTTCTTGAACGAGCCCCATTCCACTTCGCGGTTGTATTTGAAACCTTGGAAATACGGTGCGATCTCGTCCAGCTCATCGTGCGTGTATAGCGGATACTCCTTGATGCCCAGCTCATCGCGCTGGCGCGTCATTAC
>CAINDH010000125.1 GCA_903847285.1 uncultured Verrucomicrobia subdivision 3 bacterium
CCAATACGAATATCCGCAGGGCAGCGCGTGTTTCATCCAGTCCGTCGAGGACAATATGGAATCCATCATGCACCTCGCCTACAGCGAAGCGATGCTGTTCAAGTATGGTTCCGGCACCGGCACCGATTTGACGCCGATCCGTTCGAGCCGCGAGAAATTGAGCGGTGGCGGTCGTCCGAGCGGCCCGATGAGCTTTTTGAAAGTTTATGACCAGGTCGCCAACGTCGTGAAGTCCGGCGGCAAAACCCGTCGCGCGGCGAAAATGAACACCCTCCGCGACTGGCACGGCGACATCGAAGAATTCATTGATGCCAAGCAGCGCGAAGAGAAGAAGGCTTGGGCGCTCATCGAGCAGGGTTACGACGGTTCTTACAACGGCGATGCCTACGGCAGCGTGATGTATCAGAACGAAAATCTTTCCGTTCGCGCGAGCGATGAATTTTTTGAAGCCGCCTTGGCTGGCAAGGAATGGTGGACGAAGACTGTCAAGGGCGACAAACCGCTCCAGAAAAAAGACGCGAGCAAGTTGCTCGATAAAATTGCTGAAGGCACGCACATCTGCGGCGATCCCGGCATCCAATACGATGGCGCGATCCAGAAGTGGCACACTTGCAAAGGCACCGAGCCGATTCACTCTACGAATCCGTGCAGCGAATACGTTTTCGTCAACAACACCGCGTGCAATCTCGCGTCGCTGAACTTGATGAAATTCAAGCGCACTGATGACAAGTTCGACACCGAACGCTTCAAAGCCGCGTGCCGCATCTTTATCACCGCGCAGGAAATTCTCGTGGACAATGCGAGCTATCCAACGAAAGAAATTGCGGAGAACTCCCACATCTTCCGCACGCTCGGCCTCGGCTTCGCGAACCTTGGTTCGCTCTGCATGAGCTACGGATTGCCCTACGATTCCGATGAAGGCCGCGCGCTTGCTGGCGCGATTACGTCCATTATGACCGGACATGCTTACGAGCAGAGCGCGGAAATTGCGGCAACTACCGGCGCGTTCAAAGGCTATCACGACGCCCGTTGCGCTGGGGTCGAAAAGACTGTGTCCAAGGACAACGTCGAATCTATGCTCGGTGTCATCAAGCTCCACCGCGATGCCGTGGAGACCATTCAGCCGAGCGCGGAATTTAATTACCTCAAGACCGAAGCGCGCAAAACTTGGGACGGCGCGCTCGCCAAGGGTAAAGAATACGGCTACCGCAATGCGCAAGTCACCGTGCTCGCGCCGACCGGCACAATTGCCTTCCTGATGGACTGCGACACCACCGGCGTAGAGCCCGACATTGCACTCGTGAAATACAAATTGCTCGCCGGTGGCGGGATGTTGAAGATCGTCAATCGCGGCGTGCCAGACGCACTTCGTCGTCTCGGTTACAGCGAGGCGGACAACAAGCAAATCGTCGCACATATTGAGAAATTCGACACGATTGAAGACGTCGAGGAAAACGGCGCGACGATTAAGAGCGGATTGAAAGCCGAGCATCTGCCCGTATTCGATTGCGCTTTCAAGCCGTCACGCGGCAAACGCAGTATCGGTTACATGGCGCATTTGAAAATGATGTCCGCTGCGCAGCCGTTCATCAGCGGCGCGATTTCCAAGACCGTGAACATGCCGAGCGAATGCACCGTTGCTGAAATCCGCGATACTTACGTTCAGGCGTGGAAGATGGGCTTGAAGTGCGTGGCGATTTATCGCGACGGCTCCAAACGCTCGCAGCCGCTCAACACCAAGAAGACCAACGAAGGTGGCGACAAGTCCGCCGCCGCGCCGGCACTTGATGCCCGCATCAAGGAATTGGAATCCGAAGTGGCCCGTTTGCGTGCCGATTCCGGCAAGCCGTTGCGCCGCCGTTTGACCGACACGCGTCAGGCGCTCACCCATAAGTTCGACATCGCCGGCCACGAAGGCTATCTCACTGTCGGTTTGTTTGAGGACGGCCAGCCCGGCGAATTGTTCATCACGATGGCGAAGGAAGGTTCTACAATCGGCGGCTTGATGGACAGCATCGGCACGCTCACCAGCATGGCGTTCCAATACGGTGTGC
>CAINDH010000126.1 GCA_903847285.1 uncultured Verrucomicrobia subdivision 3 bacterium
CGCCGCGAAAAGACTTACACGTTCGGAGCCGTATTCCCGTTTTCGTCACACCGCCACTTGCTGCGCCGCTGGTTTTCCGCGCACGGCATTGACCCGGAACGTGACGTGCGCATCGTGATCGTCCCGCCGCCGCAGATGGTGGCGAATTTGAGAGCGGAAAATCTTGACGGCTTTTGTGTCGGTGAACCGTGGAATTCCGTCGCGGTGCAATCGCGCGCCGGCTGGATTGCGGCGACGAGTGCGGAACTCGACGCGCTGCATCCCGAAAAAGTTTTAATGGTGCGCAATGATTTCGCCGCGAGCCGCCGGGAGGAACACATCGCGCTGGTTGCCGCCTTGCTGGAGGCATGCGAGTTTTGTGACGCGCCGGAAAATCACGAGCGGATCATTGAGACACTGGCGCGACCCCAGTTTGTTGGCGTGCCAGTGAATTCCCTACGCCACGGCATTCATGGTGCGGTGGATTTCGGTCACGACACGGAACGGGCGGTGCGCGACTTCTGCATTTTTCACCGCGACCACGCGAATGAACCCAGCGGCGATAAAGCCGCCTGGGCGCTCGACCTCGTGCGGAGCAGCGGATTGTGCAAAGACCCGTCCGCAATAAATTTTGCGTTCGCCCGAAAGGTTTTCCGGCCCGAAATTTTTGAACAGGCCGTCCAACTCCGCAACTCCACCAACAAAACTGCAGCCTCACGCAAAGCGCGCACGGGCCGCAAAGAAGCCGTTGAACCAAAAGAATCCTTTGCAGCCCTGACCACCTTCGCCTGAAAAATAAAAATATGAAAACCAAACCAAACTCCACCGAACTTTCCCGTCGCTCCTTTCTCGGCAAGGCCGTGAAAGGCGCCACGCTCACCGCGTTGTTCGCCGGCCTGCCGAAAGGTTGGATGGGCACGGCCTACGCCAGCGACGCGCCCGACTCGGCCACCTTAAACTTCGGCATGATCGCGCTGACCGATTGTTCGCCGATCGTCCTCGCGCATGAAAAAGGGTTGTTCAAAAAATACGGCATCAATTCCACCGTCACGAAAGGCGCGAACTGGGCGGCCATTCGCGACAACCTTTCCAGCGGCACGATTCAGGCGACGCACATGCTCATTGGCATGCCGCTCGCGAGCACGATGGGCCTCGCCGGTTCGCCGAAGAAGCCGATGATTGTGCCGTGGCTGATGAACCGCAACGGTCAGGCGATTTCCTTGAAGTCGGAATGGAAAGGCAAAGTCGGCGCAGATCCGAAAGCCATCAAGCCGTTCGTTGAGTCCGCGAAAAAACTCGGCGAGCCGCTGACGTTCGCGATGACATTCCCGCCCGGGACGCACGCGATGTGGATGCGTTATTATCTCGCCGCTGGCGGCATCAATCCGGACACGGACGTTTCGCTCATCACCGTGCCGCCGCCGCAGATGGTCGCGAACATGAAGATCGGCAAGATGGACGGCTTCTGCGTCGGTGAACCGTGGAACGCCCGCGCCATTGCGGACAAAATCGGTTACACGAGCGTCAGCACGCAGGACATCTGGAAAGATCATCCGGAAAAAGTTTGCGCGTTC
>CAINDH010000127.1 GCA_903847285.1 uncultured Verrucomicrobia subdivision 3 bacterium
AGGCTAGGTTTACGTTTTCGCCGATGGCCGTGAAATCGAAATGCTCCGTGCTGCCGACGTTGCCGACGACGACTTCGCCGGTGTGCAAGCCGACGCGCGTGCGCAGCGCGAGGCTGCCGGCCTTGCCGTTGAAATTGGTGACGTTCTGCTGGAACGCGAGCGCGGCTTGCAACATTTTTTCCTGATGGTCAGGCTGAAGTTCCGGCGCGTTCCAAATCGCAAAAATAGCGTCGCCGATAATGTCCACAATTGTGCCGTCGGTTTTGTGGATGCAGCGAATAGTTGTTTCGTAATACGCGTTGAGAAGCTGGACGAGTTCCTGCGGATCGAGCTGCTCGGAGATGCGGCTGAAGCCCGCGATGTCGCTAAATAAAATACTGACGACCTGCTTACTGCCGCCGGGCTGGCGCAGACCGGGTTCCTTCAAAATGCGTTGCACCTGCTTGGGCGAGAGGTAAAGGCCAAGCGATTGTTCGAGCAATTTATTTTGAACGTAAGCGCTGAGTGAATTGTAAAGAATAGACCAGAGCAGCGCGACGGGAATTTGCAATTTGACAATCACCAGCCACGGAAACCAGATGCGATAACGAAAAAACAAATAATAAGCAGCGCTGGCGACGAGAATGGCGGAGAGCAAAGCCATGCCAGTGGCGGTCAGCGCCCGAAAACGGGCGAGACCCACACCGAATAAAATTCCCACAATCACAACAATCCACTTTTCATTGGAAGTGGAAACGCGCGTAATCCAATCATGGCGCAGCAGGTTCAGAAATTCAGTGGTCTGCACTTCCACCCCGGGCACGAACTGGTTTTTGAAGACGGTGAACGGCGTGCGGTATTCGTCCTTGCGCTGGCCGGACATGAAAGTTTTTACGCTACCGCCGACGAACACTACTTTGTTGCTAAAAAATCCGGACGGGCAAAAAACATTTGTCTCCAATGCGCGGCTGATGCTCACCTGCGTAATGGTTCCTGATCCGGGGCGGCTCGGATTTTCGGGCGGGCCGTAATAATTTATCCAACGCCGGATATAACGATTCTCATCCAACTTCGTCTCGGGCACGCCCAGAAAATGCGCCGTCTGCCACGACAGGCTGGAAAAATTATCCGCATTGGGATCCGGCGGCACATGCAGATGGCGACGCACGCCCAGGTCATCATCAACGTCAAGCTGCACGATTCCCCAGTCGGCCACGCCGTCGAGAAATGAATCAATCGGACGGATGACCGTAGGCGAACCCTCGGGACTGTAGGTGAATTCAACGCCGAGAACCACCTTGCCGTTTGCCTTGATGGCGCGGGCGAATTCCACGTCGCCTTCGGGCTTGGTCGGATGCGGGTCGGTGAACAGAATGTCAAACGCCACGGCGCGGACGCCATCCGCCGTGAGCCGGTCGAGCAGCTTGGCGTAAACCGCGCGGTCCCACGAGGCATTGTAGGGCTGGCCCAGTTCGCGATGAGAATTGTCATCCAGCAAGACCATCACGGCCTCGGTCGGTTTTTCCACGGGCCGCTTGAGAAATGGCAGGTCGTAACTTGGATTCACCACCCACCCCTGGAAGAGACTCAAACTCATTGTCCCCCAATCCATCGCCAACCAACCCACCGCCACCGCCAGCGCAGCGCCGATGCCGTAGCGAGTAAGCAAGGTCTTGAATTGGCGAGTGAGGTTCACGTTTTGTTTCGTGCGGCGGGACCAGGGAATGTAAAACTATTGCTCGGACGCTGACAAGACATTCGCTGCACTCGGCCGGTAAAAAATTGACCTTGATAATTGATGACTTGGATGCGACGTTTCGTCGTTCACATATTTTTTGGCCAAGGGCATTTTTAGCTGCATCTGCCTTGCGAGCACATCGAGCCAAAAAATGAACATCCAAAGTCAACCGAGAGATCGTTGTATGAAAAAAACACCTACTGGCTTGCTCCACCGAATCACCAATACACTTTTGCTCGCCACGCTGATTGTGCTTGCGAACATCTCCGCACAGGCGGCTAACGGCACTTGGATTAATGCGAACAGTGGCGGCCTGTGGAGCAACGGCGCAAATTGGACGGGGAACATCATCGCCAACGGCGCTGGTTTCACAGCCGATTTCTCCACCCTCAACATCACGGCGGACAACACGGTGCATTTGGATTCCCCGCGGACAATTACCGGGCTGGTTTTTGGCGATACCATCACCGGCTCCCCCGCCGGTTGGATTCTGGACAACAACGGGGTTCCGGCGAACACGCTTACCTTGAGCAGCAGCGTCATCACCGTGAACACCCTCGGTGGGGCAAAAACGGCAGCCATCAGTGTGATTCTGACGGGCGCAAGCTCGCTGACTAAAATCGGCCCCGGCACACTGGTGCTCTCGTCCTCCAACAGCTACAGCGGTAATACCATCATCAATGCCGGGGCCTTGACCTTGACCGGCTCCGGCTCGATTAACAGTTCGCCGGTAGTTGCCGTGGCCAGCGGCGCGACGTTCAACGTGCAGGCGGGCGGTTACAACGTAATTGCGGGTCACACGTTGACCGGCGCGGGTTTGGTTTTGAACGGCACAGTGATCGTCACCAACGGCGGCATTCTGGCTCCCGGCGACGCTGGCGTGGGCAAGCTCACGCTGTCTGGGTTGACCTTGATTAGCGGGGCGACCAATAATTTTGAATTCTCCGCCACCGGCACGAATGATTTGGTAGCCGCGACCAGCCTCACGCTCAATGGCGGGGCCATTAATCTGTATCAAGCCGGCACTAACACGGCGTTCACGACGCCGGGCACCTACACGCTGTTCCAATACAGCGGCACACTTGGCGGCCCTGGGATAGGAACGCTGTCCGTGGCCAATCCGCAGGCAGGCTTCACCTACACCTTTACTGACACGGGAACTTCAATCACGATTACCATCAATGTGCTAACCTATCCCGCAACCGATTTTACCGTGCGCAGCGTGGATGGCAGCGTCATCGGCGTGCACTTCAGCCAAGCGGTGGATGACATCAGCTCCACCGACAAAAACAACTATTCTATCTTCAGCAAAGGCTCAGGCGGCACAGTGTTCAGCGTGACAAATATTACGATGATGACGGACGGCCAGACGGTGGCGCTGTTTCTGGATCAACCGGTGGGCGAATTTTTCGCCGTCGGCGTGACGAACGTGCATGACATCAATGGGAGCAATATCACCGACACCGCCACCGGTTACCTCGGCGACTTAACCGGATCGAACATCGGTGACAGTTCGGACCCGAATCCCGCTGGACAGGTCGTCAGCTTTTTCCGCAATGTATTTCAAGTGACCACTGGCGGCTCGGATATCGGGGGCACGAATGATCATTGCCATTTCGTCTACACCAAGACTTCCGGTGATTTTGAAATGATCGCGCTAATCACGCGGCTGGACCTTTCCGATGCCGGCGCCAAGGTCTGCCTCATGGCGCGCGAATCCGTGTCGGCCGACAGCCGCATGGTGGCGGTAGGTTTCACGCCGCTGGCCGGCCCGTCCACCAACCAGTTTTTCATGCTGACGCGCAGCAGTTCCAAAGGAAACGCCAGCAACTTCGGCAATCCGCCGCAGTTGAACTCGCTTGGCTGGCTGCGCCTAACGCGCACAAATAATCTTTTCACCACCTACTATAGTTCCAACGGCACCAGTTGGACGGCGTCGGGATCCATCTCGAACGCCATGAGCGGCACATTGTCCGTCGGCGTGGCCACCGCTTCGCACAATTCGCACAAGGGCGGCGTGCCCACCACAGCCGGCATTAGAAATTTCATCGTCCTAGGCAGTCGCCCCGGCGTCGGCGTGATTCCCGTGTTGAGCGTCAACATCGTCTCCAACAAGCTGGTCGCCAAATGGCAGCGCACTCCGCTGGACTTCGCCGTGCAAGTGACCGACAGCCTGGGCGGAACTGGCGGCGGTTCAGTCGGCGGTGTGGGCACCAATCCTCCGTCCGCTTGGGCTTACCCGATGTTCCCCGTGTTCGACACCTCGTTGACAGGAACCAATGGCTACAGCCCCACGACGGGACGTTACATGACCATCCCGCTGGATTTGTTTGCCGGCAACCAGATGTTTGTGCGGCTCACGCAAGTGGAGCGCGTGATTCCTGATCCCATCAACGTATCGGCTGGACTCGTCCTCTCGCAGACCGCACAAAACATTTATTCCACCAACGCCGGCGCGACGCTCGGCGGCTTTGGCATCTACACCAATACCGCGCTGGCCATCACCAACGGCACTTACATCATCTGTCCGGCGGGCAGTGCGTATGAGTTCAGCACCTCCGGCACGGGCGACCCCGTCCACACGATTCTGCAGATGAGAAAATACAGTAACCTCAACGCCTACCCTGCCAACGCCGGTTCTCTCACCGATTTCAAGGGCAAGATCACCTTCGGCACTAGCGCCTCGACTACCAATTATACTTTCGTCGTAGCCTCTACCAATTCCGTTGCCTACGCCTCTTCAACTAATAACCCCATCATCATCAGCGTTACCATCAAGTGATTCAGAACTGAAATTTAAGCTGCGTGAAGAACACTCGGTCGCGCGGCAGTTCCGAGTAAAGATTCAGCGGACTTAAACGGTAATTCTGCCCGGCCACATTCAAAACACCGGCGGAAAGTTCGGCTCGACGGTGAAAGAACCGCCAGCCCGCCTGCAAATTCACCTGCCAGAAATCTTCTTCCGCCAATGGAGTCGCGTAGCCGGCATTATTCTGATGCCGCCACAAGGCATCCGCCTGCGCAAAAAATCCGCACGGGTTTTGATACACCGCCGACAAATCCAGCGTGTGCAACAAACCACGCCGATCGCTCTGCGCGATGAAGTCATTCGCCGCTGCCACGTCCGGCGAAATTTCCGTGAAGCGATCTTCCAACTGCGCGTGCGCCAACCGGTAAATCAAACCGAGCGACCAGTCGCGTCCCAACAATTGATGCGCCGAGCCAGTCACCGACCACTCGGTGTAGTCCAGTCGCTCGCGCATTCCGGAATTGAACGGCCCGCCGTTGTCGCTGAATTCATAAGCCCCATCCACGCGGTTCACGCTCGACTGTAAAATTTCACCAACCAACGCCAGATAGGTGCGCGTCGGAAGTTTTTGCTCCAACGAAATGCCGTAAGCCGTGAACAACGCGCCTGCATTCGCGCCCGCAATGGATTCCGGAATCAAACTGCGAAATGCCTGATTGAAGCCTGCCACCTGCGCCGGCTCCAGTTGAAAGCTTTGATCAATGCTTGCGCCGCCAACCGATTGTGAATAACCCGCGCGCACCGTCGTGCCCACCAAAGGCGTCCAGATCGCGCCCGCCTTCGGCAGCAGATGGTAGTGTGTTTCCGTGTTGCCGTTGACCGGCGCGTAACGGAAATTTTCTGGCATCACCAACCGGTCATAGCTTACGCCGCCGATAAACCGCAGCGAATCCAGCGCCTGCCAATGCTCGTAGGCATAAACATTTTCCCGATTGAACTTGGCGGAAACATTCTGCGTCAACTCCGGGGGGAACAAATCAATGTAGTCCGTCAGATAATTCTGGTTAAAGTTATCCGTTTCAAACTCACCCGTCTGCCAGCGCGCACCGACAATTGTCGTGAACCGGTGCGTCTGCCAGATGTGCTGCGCTTCGACCGAATAAATCTCGAGCCGGCTGTGGTAATCCTGAATCATCGCAAACGGCGTCGTCTGCGTCGGCAGCAACTGGTCAATCGTGCCGGAACCAAGATCGCGGTGAATGAGATAAACCGGCGCAAACGAATTGCTGCTCGAAAGCGAATCCGACAGCCGGCTCACGAGCAGCAGTGTGTCCACGCCTGGCGACCATTCGTGGTGCAGCCCCGCGACCAACAACGGCTGTTGCCGTTCTGAAAAGCGAATGGGAGCGTTCGCCGCCGCCGCCTGATCGTAGTATTGAGCGGTATTGCCACCGGTCGTCTCGCGCAGTTCTACTTCCGCGAACACACTGTCCTTCGGCGTGAGCTGCTGCTTGAGCTTGAAATCATAAAGCGTGTCCTCCTGATCGCTGTTCGGACGATAGCCGTGCGTCGAGGAATAATCCTGCTCAAAAGCGAACGCCGTGTTGCCGAAGTTGCCGTATTCGACCGCGCTCTGATACCAGTCACCGTGGCTCAAATACTTCGTGTCCGAACTCACACCCACATGGTCGCGTTCAAAAAGTTTAGAATACTCCTGCTGCGAAACCTGCGGCGACAACGTCCCCGCGCCCACCGGCGCAAGCAAGTTCGCCACGAGATACTCCGTGTTGAACGCCGTTTCGTAGCGCAAGTTCACACCGGTGCGGTCGAGTAAATTAAAATAGTTGTCCGCAAGAAATTGATGCGAGGAATAATTCGCGTAGTCGGAATTCACCGCCTGCACCGCCTCGCGCACGCCCGTGTCCGTCATGCCGGCATCGCGATAAATGTTCGCCAGGTTCGCGCCACGCACCGCGCGGTCTTGGTCCAGCAGCAGCTGGGAGCGGTAAATTTTCCGATTATCATTCAACTGCTGTGATTTTTCCAAATCATTCACCGCGTCGTTCACCTTGTTCTCCTGCTCGTTGAGCAACGCCGAGTAAAGCCACACCGTCGGGTCGTTCGCATCAAGTTTCTGCGCGAGGGCGAATTCTTTTTCCGCGTGCTTGCCATCGCGCGCGTTCGCGAAGGCCTTGCCGAGATAACTCCGCAGCACCGCGCGCTGCGGCTCCACCGTGGCCGCGACCTGCAAATCCTGCCGCCCGCCCACCGCATCGCCGCTGTGAATGCGGATGAGCCCGCGCCCCAGCCACGCATTGCCCAGCGCACCATCAAGCGCGATGGCTCGATCAAATTGGTTGCGCGCCGCCCTAGTTTTATTGTCCGCCGCCAGCAAAAATCCTTTCAGCGAAACCGCCTCGGCGTTGTGCGGGGAAAGTTTCAGCGCCTGGTCTAACGCCGCGCTCGCCGCCGCCGTGCGGCCAAAGCTAAATTCCAATTCCGCCACCCGCGCCCAGCCGAATCCAAAAACGGGCGACTTGGCCACGGCTTTGCGCGCAGCGGTCAACGCCTCGTCCAGCTTTCCGCGCGATTGAAAATAATATGAATCCGCCAGCCATTCGCTCGCCAGCGCGGGAGCCGCCGGGCGGACCCAGGTTTGATTTTTCACCGCCGCCACAACCTCGCGCAATGCGCCAGTCAGTGGTGATGACGCGGCCACCAGATCAAGTTGAACTTCCGCCTGCGTCACCTGCCCCGCCGCCAACAAGAGTTGCGCAAAATAAATTTTCTCCGCGTCAGATGACGGCGTGCGGCCCGCCGGATAATTTGCCAGCGCCGCCAGCAAATCGCCGTGACGATAATCGGCCAGCGAATTGGTCAGCGCCTGTTTTTCAGCGGTGGAGAAGTCCGTTTCATCCGCGTCCAAAATCCCCGGATAATACAGACACCATTGGATGACATTCAGGGCGTTGATGACGGAAGTTTTTTTCGGCGCCTGGCCGGGTTCCACGGTCGCCTCCTCGCCGGAAATGATATCCAGCGCGCCGAGTGAATTGGAGATGGAAAGTGCGCCATCCATCAACGTCACCACGCTGCGACTGTCGCTCGCAGCGACGGACAAATTAAATTCTGTTCCCCGAATCGCGCCGGATGACAGCGGCGTGGAAAATTCCACATCCGTCGGACGCTCACGGCTGAAAAAATATGTCGAACCGCTTTCGACATTGATTCGAGCAGTCTTGCCCGGTGCGGATGGCGGTTGCACGACGAATGTGGTCAGTTCATTCACCCGCACGACCGACAGGTTGGCCAGCCGCACCACTACGCGGCTGCGGAGGCCGGTCCGGAGGCGATCACCGTTTTGCAAGGCGGAATTGGTCTGCGCCGCTGCCCACGCTGCGCCGGCACGCGAAACCTCCACCTTGCCCTCGGCGGAGAGCAGCACGGATTCGGCGGCAGCAGTTTTCCCGACGCCGCACAAGCAAAGCGCCAAGACGAGTAAAAAAGTTTTTGAGCCGGAAGTTTTCATAGGAGTCGGTTGCAATCCATAACAGGGATTGCCCGACATTGCAACCCGGCAGCTTGGAACCGGCTGGCGCCTAAAAAAGTTTCCGGCTTCACGCGTCCTTAATGTTGCCTGCGCTATAGTGGCGCCATGAAAAGTGCAACCAAACGCATTCAAAAGCGAATCACCTTGAGCCGCGAGGTGCGGGTGAGGTTCACGGTGCGCGTGGTCGCCAAAACCGAAAGGAACAGCTTATGAACACAATCTCTTTTCCAACCGCTACCCACTGGCTGTTGGTGGATGATAACAAAGACATCCTGCGGCTGATGTCGACCGTGCTGGAAGGGTTGACTGACGCCACGATTGAGTGTTTCAACACCCCGCAGTCCGCGTTGGCGGCGTTCGCGGAGTCGCCGGAAAAATACGCATTGGTCATCACCGACTTCGAGATGCCGGGCATGGACGGCGTGGAATTGTGCCGGTGGCTGCGCGACATTTCGCCCGCGCAAAAAATTTTCCTCGCCACGGGCAGCGGGTTTTTCACCGAAGCCGCCGCACGTCACGCCGGTTTTAGCGCGCTGCTGAACAAGCCGTTTCCGTTGTCGGCATTAAAGTCAGCGCTGGCGGAAAATTTTTTGATGGCCGCGCAAAAACTCCCCGGCAGCTTAATGCCGGCTTAAGGTTCGGCCTGATAATTTACACCCAGTTAAACCAAAAAACACGAAAGGTAAAAAATGAAAACAACATCACTCCTCACACTGGTCGCCGCGTTTGGCGCCCTCTCACTCACCGCCTTTGCCCAGGATGCCGGCGGCCCGCCGCAAGGTGGTCCGGGCGGGCAAGGCGGGCCAGGCATGGGCGGGCGACGCCCGCTGCCGCTGATCATCGGCGCGCTTGATGCCAATCA
>CAINDH010000128.1 GCA_903847285.1 uncultured Verrucomicrobia subdivision 3 bacterium
AAATTTCCAGCGGCTTACCGCGCCGCCGGATAATCTGCCGAGCGACCGCCATCTGCCCGGCGACCGCGTGAACGCTTGGTTCCAAAGCATTGATGGCGGCATCTGGGTCGGCGTGGCGCAGGGCGGACTCGCGCGGTTGCATGAACGGCGCTTTCACGTCATCGGCCCGGAGGAAGGTTTGCCGGCGCGCACGGCGCTCTCGGTGTGCGAGGACAAAAACGGCGCGATGTGGATTGGCACAGCCGGCGGCGGCTTGTGCAAATTTGCGGACGGGAAAATTTCGCGCTACGCCGTCGGTCAGAGCACCTCGGCGAATTTTATTTTTTCCATCGCGCCGCGCCCGGATGGCGGCGCGTGGTTGAGCGCGTCGGAGGGCGAGGACTTGTATCAATTTTCCGACGGGCGCATCCAGCGCGTCTCGTGGGATCTGCACGGCATCAAATCCATTTTGATGGACCGGCAGAACCGCGTGTGGGTGGGGCTAAAGGCTGGTTCCGGCCTGGCGCGTTGGAGCGGGGGCGGACGGCAGCTCATGAATTTCGGCACGAACGCCGTGTTGCCAGCGGTGCGTGCGCTGGCGGAGACGCCCGATGGCAATGTCTGGGCGGGCGCGGATGACGGCACGATTTTCCGCTGCGAGCCGGACAAGCTGGTGCCGTTCAAATCCACGGATGTGCTGTCAAACCAGCCGATTTACTCGTTGCATGCGGATGCCACCGGCACATTGTGGGCGGGGACATTCCGCGGCGGGTTGTTGCGGTTTAAAGATGGAAAGTTTTCGCGTATCACCGCGACGAACGGTTTGCCGGTGGATGTCATCAGTCAGATTTTGGACGATGGAAAACGGCTCTGGTTTGGCACGCACCAGGGAATTTATTGTGTGACCAAATCCGCGCTAAACGCGTGCGCAGATGGCCGCAAGAGTTCGTTGGACTACGTCACCTACGGTCGGCAGGACGGTATGGCGTCGGTGGAATGTTCCGACGGCTACCAGCCCTCGTGCTGGCGTGCCGCGGATGGAAAATTATGGTTCACCACCGTGCGCGGCGGCGTGGTGTGGGTGAACCCGGATGATCTGACAGCAAAGTCCAGCCCGCCGCCGGTGCTCATCGAGGAGCTTCGTGTGGACGGCGAGGTGATGGCATTGAACGGCGGGAAAACAATCATTCCGCCCGGACGCAAGCAATTGGATTTTCGTTTCACGGCATTGAGTTTTGACGGTGGCGACAAGGCGCGTTTCCGTTATCGCGTGGACGGGCTGGACAACGA
Organism: uncultured Verrucomicrobia subdivision 3 bacterium; assembly: GCA_903847285.1. The sequence goes on from CAINDH010000128.1 coordinate 1,270, forward strand.
CTGGGTGGATGTAGACACGCGACGCACATTGCAGTTACGAAATCTTGTGCCGCGCGCGTATCGCCTCCGCGTCATCGCCTGTAACAGTGAGGGCGTGTGGAATGAAAAAGGCGCGAGCCGCGCGTTCGAGGTGGAGCCATATTTTTACCAGCGGCTGTTGTTCAAGATTATCGCGGGCATCTTGATTGTGGCCGGAATTTCCTTCGGCGTGCGTCGGGCGGCCACGCGGAAATACCGGCGCAAGCTGGCGCGGTTGCAGGAGCAGCACGCTATCGAACGTGACCGCGCGCGCATTGCGAAAGACATTCACGACGATGTAGGCGCTGGGCTTACGCAAATCACCTTGCTCACCGAACTCGCGCGGCGAGATCCGGAGCAGACGGATGCCAATCTGGAGCGCATCACGGATTCCGCGCGGACATTAACGAAGGCGATGGATGAAATCGTGTGGGCGGTGGATCCGCAGCACGACACTTTCAACGGCCTGATGGACTACGTCTCAGCTTACGCGGAAGATTTTTTGCGCGTGGCGGGCATCCGTTGTCGCATGGATTTTCCCATGACGCTGCCAGCAACGCGCGTGGATGCGGAAGTGCGTTACAATCTGTTTCTCGCTTTGAAGGAGGCTTTGAACAATCTCGTAAAACATTCGCACGCCACGGAAGTCTGGCTGCGCCTGAGCATCGCGCCAGAATTTTTTACCCTCGCCGTAGAGGACAATGGGCGCGGATTGGCGGCGGAAAATACGCGTGAGAAAAACTCCGGTGCGGATCGCCTCGCGTCCGGCTCCGGCTTGGCGAACATGGAGAAGCGGCTGGATACTGTGGGTGGTCGCTGTGAGATTTCCAGCACGGCGAATGGCACGCGCGTGGCGTTGACGGTGTTTGTTGCATCGCCAGTTGTGGCGATTGGCCGTGACGGGAAGACGGGATAATTTGATTACATGACACCAACCGCAACCAGCTGCCGCCGGAAATTTCCCCGCACATGAGTGTTTCCGTTTCCATCGTTGAGGATGATGCTCGGGTGCGCGCGAGTTTGGCCAAGCTTATTGACGGCGCGCCGGGGTTCCGCTGCGTGAGTAATCATTCCAGCGCGGAGGATGCATTGAAGGAAATTCCACGGCTCCTGCCGCAAGTCGTGTTGATGGACATCAACCTGCCCGGCGCGAACGGCGTGGAGTGTGTGCGCCAACTCAAACCGCAGTTGCCCGGCACGCAGGTCATCATGCTCACCGTGTATCAGAACACGGAACATATTTTCAACGCACTCGCTGCGGGAGCCACCGGATATATGCTCAAGCAGACCCCGCCTGCCGAGTTGCTCGCGGCCATCAAGGACGTCAATGCCGGTGGTTCGCCGATGAGCGGGCACATAGCGCGAAAAATCGTCCAGTCATTTCAGCACGTTGCGCCCGTTTCGGCAGAGGCCCAGAGCCTGTCCCCGCGCGAGGCTGAGGTTTTGAATCTGCTGGCCAAGGGATTTCTCTACAAAGAAATTGCCGAGGCGATGAAGGTGAGCTACGCCACCGTCCACACCCACATCCGGCACATCTACGAAAAGCTTCACGTCCGTTCCCGGACTGAGGCGGTGGCCAAACATCTCAACCAGAAAAACCCGCGCCGCGACCTCGCCCCCACCCGCTAGCCGCATGACCGGTCTCCTGTGAGACGTCAGTCGCCTGTGCCTTTGATCCGTGTCTATCCGCCTGCCGCGCTAAGCCTGGCGAAGGCGGGTGGGTAAAATGTTTGAACTTTGCGCCTTGGCGTCTTTGCGCGAGATTGTTTTCCCTTTGTGCCTTGGTGGTTAAAAATCAGGCTCCCCCATCCGTGTTTAATCGGTGGCAAAATATTATCTGGCATGGACCGCCAATGTCCTACCCCACCTGTCATCCTGTTTCCGAAAAACCTCCCGGAAAAATGTCAGCGCCGGGAAAAAAACGAAAGGAACATGTATGCACGACCAGAAAACCGTCGAACGTTTCATCGAGCTCCGCGTGCAGGGATGGGCGTTTGCCCGCATCGCCGCCGAGTTGAACGTCACCAAGACCACGCTCATCGCCTGGAGCCATAAGCACCAGCACACCATCGCCAACCTCGTTGCCATCGAGCGGGAGAACCGCCTCCAGTCGCAGCTCGCCTCGGCCGAGGACCGCATGCTTCAGTTGGGCGAACAACTCCGCGCCGCCGAGGTTGAGCTGGCCCGGCGCGACCTCGCCACCCTGTCCACCGCCCGCCTGCTATCCCATGTCGATTCGCTGCAGCGCCGCCTGCTGAAAGCCGCCGGGCCGATGCGCTTCGTCAGCCCCGTGGACGCCATTCCGGAGGATGAATATGCCGACCGCATCCAAGTCTGGAACCCGTGACGCCACCCGCCGGAGCTGGCGCGTCGGTGATCGGCCGCGTTCCCGACCGGGACCGCGCTCGCGCCCGCGCCCGGATCCGTTCTCGGAATTGGCCGCGGCGCTGGAAGCCTTGATCCGCTTCCATCGGTCACATCCCGAATGGTTTCCTTCGGCTGACTGTGGCGGCGGACTGCGACCGTCGCCCGCTGCTCTTTCTCCCGAATGGGAGGAAGCTATCCGCCGGGCCTATCATCCTGACTCGGGTGGCACCGGTGGCTCGCCGGTCGTTTCCGGCGACCCGCCGGATGTTTCCTCTTCCGCCGAGGGTGGGGACGATCGCGCTGCGCCATCCTCGTCTGTCTGTGACAAAACTTGACCACCTGAAAATATGCCTCTCCACGGTCAAGAAACGGTCAAATTTTGGATGCTCCATCAAGCACTTGCAAAAGTTGCCCATAAAAATTGAAATTCAGGTTTCAATTTCCCAATTTAAGCGTTCATAAACGTATGTCTCCCCGCCTCTGGCAACGTCAACCTGGCGAAACCCCCGCCGATTTCACCGCCTTTGCCGCCTACTTGCGCCTGAAAGGCCGCCGCTCCCACCGCGCGGCCGCCGAGGCGACCGGTCGGTCTCTCGGCGCCATCCGCCGGCTCTCGGCCAGAAATAACTGGACCGGCCGCGTGGCCGCGTTCGAAACCCGTCTCGCCGCCGTCACTCAGGACGCTGTGGACGGCGTGTTCCACGCCGCCGCTAGCGCTTCCGGCTCCGATTTTGAAAAAGTCCGCATCCAGGAATTGCTCCTCGCCCAACAGGTTATTCATGCCTCCCATCGCTGGCTTAAACTGGCCTCCAACCCGCGCCGGCACCAGATGTCCCTCACCCAGATCTGCCGCCTCACGGAACTGGCCTTCAAACTTAAATGCCTGGCCACCGGCATGCCCTTCGGCGATGAACCTCGCCGCCGCTCGCGCCCGGCGGAGCGTTCAGGCTATTGGACCGGCCCCTCCTTCGAGGTAGCCCTCCAAAAAATCTATGGTGAGCCCTTGCCTGAAGAATCGACTCCGGCCGCTTTGGCTGAAATCGGCGTCCCGGCGTCATCTGAATCTTCTCGGTTGCCATCTCCGGTTCCCGCCAACTCTCCCTCCTCGGCCGTTCCGTCTTCCGGCTCAAATTCCGGTCTCCCGTCGCCGGTTTCAGGTTTGATTTCCGCCGCTCCGGAACCGCCGCCGCCTGAACGCAATGATGCCTGGAGTCGTCTGCGACGTCAGATGTATCCTTAGAAAAACTGAGCAACCACTGCCCACCTGGATGGGGCAAAGAACCGGATAAGGGATTTTTCCCTCATTCATCCCCAGAACTGGTGATGGTGAAAAAGCTATTCACAACTATATTGCATCGACGACCACAGTAATAAACGCAAATCAACACCCCTGTTGTTCCCTTAAACTCCATCCTTGAATCCCAATCATGAAATCTAAAACTCAACGTATGCTGGCCATCATGGCTGGTGTTGCTGCAATGATGGTCCTTGGCACGCGTCCAGCCGATGCCCAGAGCGGCGTGTGGACTCTCAACAATCTTGGCAACTGGAACGACATCGCCAACTGGAACTCCGGTTCCGGTCCGATAGCCACTGGCGCGGGCAACACGGCCGATTTCAGCACCATCGACATCACGGCGGCGCGCACGGTGACGCTCGACGCCAACTTTACCATTGGCAGCCTTTTGTTCTCGGATAAAAACACGCTCTTTGCCTGGACGCTGACAACCTCCGGTGGCTCGGTGTTGACCCTTAACAATGGCGGCAACTCGCCCATCATTGCCGTAACCAACCAGACGACCGTGATCAGCGCTCCGATCGGCGGCACGCAAGGATTCACCAAGGTCGGGCCGGCGCAGCTGACGTTGAGCGGCACCAACACTTTTACAGGCGGGCTGACCATCAATGGCGGCACCGTGTTGGATAACTTTCCTGGCGGCGGACTGAACACGCTGATTCTCCCGGCCAATTCGCTCACTCTCAGCGGCGGTATTTTCAACCTCAACTGTCCGGCGAACGTCACCGTTCAACAAGAGTTGGCCAATTTGACCATCAATGCCGGCCAGTCCTCCATCTTTTTTGCTCGTGGTTCCAATGGCCGTAATACCAACGTTTACACCGGCACATTCAGCCGCACCGCCGGCGGCACGCTGGATATTCCGACCTATGACACAACGCGCACCATGGTTCAATCCACGTCCGGAACCTTGGGCGCCGGCCTCGTCACCAGCGGCGGCGTCGCCTATATCACACAAGCTGGCTTTACGGATTGGAGCGGCAAATTTTCCGCCGGCACCGCTTATTTGCGCCCCGTGACCTATACTGCCAGCACGGCGACGACGCTCGCTGCGAATGCTAATGTGGCCGTGGCGACGACGACGCTCGCCGCCAACACGGGCATTGCTTCCTTGCGTGACGCCGTTGCGCAAGTCACAACCATAAATCTCGGTGGGTTTAATCTAACTAACGGTGGCACGCTTGTTTCGAGCGCTGTCCTCGCCGCCAATGGGCTCGTCATTACCAACGGAACGCTGCTCCCGCCGCCGAACCAAGACGTGGTCTTCGTTCAAAACGGGGCCGGCCCGCTGACGGTCGCGGCCTTGATCGCGGACAACGGAACCGCGGCGGCCCTGACCAAGAGCGCTGGCGGCGTTCTGATTCTGGCCAGCAACAATACCTTCAGTGGCACGACCTATGTCAACGCCGGCACCGTTCAAGTCGGTAACGGCGGCACGTCCGGCAGCCTCGGTAGTTCGGCTTTAGTTCAAGGTCAGGGCGGCACCCTCGCCTTTAATCGTTCGGACAATATTTCATTCTCCGGCTCCATCATCGGCGCGGTTGGCTTGACCCAGGCGGGGAGCGGCACTCTTTCGATCACCGCGGATGATGCTTTTTCCGGCAATACCACCATTAGCGCCGGCACCCTGCAGCTTGGTAACGGCGGCGCGGCGGGCAGCATCAGCAACTCTCCCACCGTCTTTAACAGCAGCACGCTGGCTTTCAACACCTCCGGTGCTAAAACCTTCACTGGCAGCATTAGCGGTAATGGCGCTATTTTGAACCAAGGCTCCGGCTCGATCACGCTGACGGCCCCCATCAATGGCGCAACGGCCAGCGTTGCCAACACGGGTGGTGGCAGCCTGGTGCTGACCAGCACCAATAACTACGGCGGCAATACCACGATCAGCGGCGGGTCTCTGGTCCTGGGACCGAATGCCGGTATCACCAACAGCCCCTTTATTATTATTGGCGGCGGGGCGAAGCTGGATGTTTCGTCGCTGGCAGTTGGCAGTCTTTACTTAAATGGCTCTCCCAGCGTCAAGCAGGCTATCGTCGGCACCGGCGTGGTGACGGGGAGTGTGGTCACCGCTGGGAGTGCGGTTCTTAGCCCGGCGACGAATGGCGTGGTCGGCACCCTTTCTTTCAGCAACAACCTGACTTTGGGTGGCGGCAATTTTTATATGGATATCACCAGCAGCGCCGTGCTGGACCAGATCGCTGTCGGCGGCCCCCTGGCTCTTAATTCCGGCACCTTCGTCGTCAATGTGACCGGCAGCCCCTTGCCCAATGGTTCTTACACGTTGATCAAATATCCGGCGGGTTCGTTGACCGGTTCGGCTAACAACATGACGGTTACCTTCTCCCAGGTGGGTAGCGTGGCCGACTTGGACGATTCGACCCCGGGTCTGATTCGCCTGATTGTTTCACCTGCCACGCCCAATAATCTGATCTGGGGCGGCGGCGTTTCCGGTGATTGGGATCTCACCACGCTCAACTGGACCAATGGGGTTACGACGTCGAGTTATTCCTCGCATGACAATGTGACCTTTGACGATACGGCTGTGGCCACGGCGGTGAATTTAACCGGCGTGTTGAAGCCTGGTGTGGTGCTGGTGACCAACTCAGCCTTGAATTATTCATTCGCGCCCAGCGCCGCCGGCAATCGTTTATCGGGCGGTGCTTCGCTCACAAAGGATGGCAGCGGAACCTTGACGCTCACGGAACTGAACGACTACAGCGGATCGACGTTCATCAAGGCGGGCACGATCGTCTTGGGCGACAACGGCGGGAATTCCGGTAACATTGGTCTGGGCGGCTGCACGAATAATGGTTCCCTGGTTTTTAATAACTCCGATTCTCAAATCATTAACCCCGCAATTAGTGGCTCGGGCAGTCTGACCAATGACGGTAGTGGCACCACCATTCTCAATGGCAACAACACCTATACCGGCGACACGATGATCAACGCCGGCACCTTGCAGGTTGGCAGCGGTTCCACATCGGGCGCCCTAGGCACCGGCGCGGTAACTAACAATGCCACCCTGATCTTCAATCGGGCCGGCAGCTTGGCCGTGAACAATGCCATCGCCGGCACCGGCACCTTGATCAACAACGGTCCTGGAATCGTGACGCTGGGCGCCGCGAGTTCCTATTTGAACAACACCTACATTAACAATGGCACGGTCAAACTCGGCGTGGCGGATGCCCTCCCTAGTGGCGGCGCCACCACCGGCTGGCTGGTTCTGGACGGCGGTGCCATCGCGGCCGGTAAACTGGATCTCAGCGGCGTCAATCAAACGGTCAACGCCCTTTCCGGCCTTGGCGGGACCGTGAACGGTGTCGTCACCAACAGCTTGGCGTCCGCAACGGTGACGAATACGCTGACGGTGCTTGGGACTGCGGTTACTGCTTACAACGGCGCCATCAATGACAGCGCCTCTACTGCAAAAATCGGCCTGACCTTGTTGGGCACGGCTGAACTGCGGTTGAACGGTAATTGTAATTACAGCGGCCCGACGCTGGTCGGTCAGGGTGCCATCTTGGGCGTCGGTCCGGGTTATGGGACGAGCCCTGGCATCATGGTTTTAAGCAACAGCACTACCTTCTCCCTGCATGCCAATGGCAGCACCTCGGTATTCCCGGGTAATGCTATTTCTATCGCGGATAATTCGGCGGCCTCCATCATCTCGTCGTCCGCAGCCAACGGATTTGGCGGGACCGTCAGTGGCGGTGCCACGGCCACGAATATCATCGGGGCAAACGTCTCCTTCAGCACAGGAAACGTTAAACAATTCCAAGGCATGAGCGGCACGGTTCAGGTGGCGGCCACGGGCGGCTTGCGCTTCGCCAGCACCAGCTTGACCGTCAACGGCGGCGACATCACCACTTTTGAAGTGCTTGGTGGCATCAACACCCGTAACGGCACCGCCACGGGCGCGGGTATCTCGCTCGGGGCCCTCACCGGCACCGGCAGTCTAAACGGCGCGGGCAACGCCGACGGCAACGGGGTTTATGTGATCGGTGCCAAGGGCATTGATACAACCTTCTCTGGCAACATTAATGGTCTCGCCCCGCGCGCAACCTCCATCGTGAAAACCGGTGCCGGCACGCAGACCCTGGATGGCACCCTGAGCTACGACGGCAGCACGACGGTCAATGCCGGTGTGTTGAAGATCGCTAGCATTGGCAATCCGGCCACCTCGCTGGATACCAGCGCCAACATCACCGTTACTTCCAACGCTGTGTTGGATGTTTCCGATCGGAGCGACGCCACCTTGAACCTCGGTAATAGCATTGCCCAGAACCTCACCGGTTACGGCACCATTCGCGGCAGCCTGAACGAGGGTTCGACGAGCACGGTGAACGTCGGCCTTGGAACCCTTAACGTGACCAATGTGGCCACCTTGAGCGGCGCCATCAACATGCAGTTGAATCGCACAAACGGCGTCGTGACCAATTCAACGATTGCGGCGACCAGCTTCGCCATCAGCGGTCCGTTGACGGTGACGAACCTCGGACCGGCCCTCCAGGGCGGCGATACCTTCAAGTTGTTCAGCACGGGTGTTGCCGGCTTTACCGCCACTAACCTGCCCGCGTTGACCGGCTCGTTGTATTGGACCAATAAATTGGCCGTGAACGGAACCATCGCGGTCGTCAACCCCATCGCCACCTATCCGACCAACCTCACCGCCGTCGTGAACGGCAGCAACCTTGAGTTGAGCTGGCCGGCGGATCACACCGGCTGGCGCTTGCAGGCGCAGACTAACGCGCTCTCGGCCGGCTTGAGCGGTAATTGGGTTGATGTCGTCGGCACTGCGGCTGGCAACCACTACACGAACACGGTCAATGCCGCCAACGGCTCCGTGTTCTACCGCATGGTGTATCCTTAAGGTCCAAACATTCTTGAACGAAATCATCCACCCGGCTTGCAAGTGCAGGCCGGGTATTTTGTTTACGAACCGGTTCTTATCGAAGAAGGGATTGGGAATTGAAGGGTCGCCATAACTGGCGATACCCGCAGCCTCGAAACGGTGTATATTTCAGCCGACGCCCGAATAGTTAAAAAAGATAGCAGCCACCTTTTAAATTTAAATCTCATGATCAGAACAAATTTAACCAGATCAAAATTATCTCAAAGCGGGTTCACTTTGATTGAGCTTTTGGTCGTCATTGCGATCATTGCGATTTTAGCCGCGATGCTTTTACCCGCACTTGCAAGCGCCAAGGAGCGTGCCAAGCGAATCCATTGCACCAACAGTCACCGCCAGTTGTTTCTGGGTTGCACCATCTACGCGACTGACAACGGTGACAAGCTGCCGCCTTGGGGCAACAACTCTATCAACGGCCGCACGGAAAACGTCATCGATCTTTCCAACTATATTCGCTGGGTGATTTTTGGTGGGCCGGTTGGAGGCGGGAAAATTGCGCAGGATGAGGGGAAAATAAACGCCCAGGGTGCACATTCGGAAAACCTTGGCTATCTTTACACTGCCAAGCTGGCGGGTGATGGCCGGATTTTTTTTGACCCAAGCTATTCAGATACTTCACCGCTTTCAATCAACCCATATTCTTCGGCGGGTAATTTAAGTTATGGAAGCGTCAATGGTTCTGGTGGTGTGCGTTGTAGCTACACTTACAATCCAGTAGTGAATACCAATGCCGCTACCGGCACGCGGCTCTATACCAAATCTGGCCAGATCAAGCAGCGCTCACCGTTTATCATCGATTATTTTGATACTCAGATGACCAGCCCAGATTACTTTGCACATTTTCGCGCCAAGGGCTGGAATATTTCATACACGGATGGCTCTGCATTTTTTGCAAAAGCCCCTCCATCGGTTTTCGCAGAAATTTTGAAAGGTGGCGGTGCTACGCCCGCCATAACCATCACCTCACTTACTCAGTATTATTTACCAGCCATCACTGGTGGCCAATAAGTCGTTTTGGCCATAAATAATTAATAATTAGTTTTTCCCAGCCACCCAAAACCTCGCCTGTGCAAGCAGGCGGGGTTTTTCTTTTTTCAAAATGTTTGTAATTGAGAGCGGAAGCGAGTTTTTCGACGTCAGCTTTATCCGTGTCTATCTACACTCGAATCCCAGCTTCAAGACTCCTTGCACAGTCAGTCGAAATGATGCGTCTGCATCGGGGCAAAAAAAAGCCGGAGCTGGACGCTCCGGCTTTGATTTTGAAATCAAAAAATTATTTCTTTGCGGCCACCGGTTTGGCGGCCAAGGCCAAGGCCAAACGGGATTTCTTGCGGTTGGCGGTCGGGCGTTTGACAACGCCAGTCTTCACGGCTTTGTCGTAGGCTGAATGCACGCCGGGCAGCAGCTTGACGGCTTCGTCTTTTTTACCAGCAGCTACGACGGCGCGGAATTCTTTTTCCACGCGGCGGAGGTTGGAGGTGATGCTGCGGTTGTGCTGCTGCTTGCGAGCGCTGTTGCGCATCCGGCGTTCGGCTGACTTCGTGTTCGGCATAAATTATTTCGTTGCTTAAAAGGCCGCAAACTCTAGCCAACATGCGCTGAAAGTCAACGTCTAAAAACTTTTGAATTTGTCCTGATTTAGAGCGTAATGCTGGGTTTGGATTCGCGGGAAGGATTGGAAATGTCGTCGGTTCTTTACATTATCCGTGCGGGCTGTTCATTTATGCTGTCTGGAACCAAGCGGCTTGAAAGCTGCTGGTTCTACAGAGCTTTTTCAGAATGAGTCAAATTCTCCGCATATTGCACTTGGAGGACAACCCGGCAGACGCGCTGCTGGTGCGCGATCTTTTGGAGCATGACGGGCTGGCGGTGGATATCTGCCACGTCAGCTTGCGCGATGAGTTTTTGCAAGTGTTGCCGACGGTGAAGTGGGATGTGTTTATCTCGGACTACAAGCTGCCAGATTTCACTGGGTTGGATGCGCTCAAGATTGTCCGCGAAAAATATCCGCTGCTGCCGTTCATCCTCGTGTCTGGCACGATTGGCGAACTGGCGGCGATTGAAAGTCTCAAGTCTGGCGCGACGGACTACGTGCTCAAGCAAAACCGCGAACGGTTGCCTTCCGCTGTGCGGCGCGCGGTGGCAGAGGCGACGGAGCGGGCGTTGCGGTATGAGACACAAGAGGAGCTCAAGCGGAGTGAAAAACAATACCGCCTGCTGTTCCAGGGCAATCCGCATCCGATGTGGGTCTTTGATCTGGAGACACAAAAAATTCTGGAGGTGAATGAGGCGGCGGTGCAGCACTACGGTTATTCGCGGGATGAATTTCTAGAAATGAGCCTCGCGGATTTACGCACGACTGACCAGTCGGGCTTGCCGCATCATGACGGAAATGCCAGCGGCCTCGTCTGGCGGCATCGCCGCAAGGATGGCATGACGATGGACATGGAGGTGGTCTGGTCCGCACTGGCTTTCCACGGAAAATTGGCAGCACTCACGATGGCCACGGATGTGACGGTGCGCCGCCGCGCCGCGCAGCACAACGCGCTGTTTGGAAAGTTAAGCCACCAGTTGAGTGCGGCGACGACGTCGTCCGAGGCGGCGATGTTCATCTGTGAGGCGGCGGATGAATTGTTTCGATGGGATGACTTTGCGCTGGATTTGTATTCCGAGGAAAAAGACGAGGTGGTTTCACTGTTATCTATCACGACGGTGGACGGCAAGCGCGTAGAAATTCCGGCCTCGCCCCAACCGCAGCACGCGAATGCCATCGTGCGCCGTGTCATTTCGCGTGGTGCAGAATTGATTTCTGCGCGGGAGACCGGGGAGAAATCCGGGACGACAATGATTGCGCCTATTCGCAAAGGTATGCGGGTCATCGGCGTGCTGTTTGTGCAGGGGCGGCGCTCGCATAGTTATTCTGAAAAAGATCTGACGACGCTGCAAACTCTGGCCGATCAGTGCGGCGGCGCTATGGAGCGCGTGCGTGCAGAAGACGAATTACGCCAGAGCCAACGTCGCTTTCACGATCTGTTTGAGAACTCGCCCGACGCCGTTTTTGTCGAGGACTTGCACGGTAATGTTTTGGATGTCAACGCCGCTGCGTGCGCCTTGCACGGTTATTCGCGTGCGGGGCTGCTCGGTAAAAATGCCATTGATGAACTCGTGCCACCCGCACGCCGAGACGGTGCGCGCGAAAATTTGGTTAAAATTGCGGCCGGCGAAGTGAAGTGGTTTGAGAGCGAAAGCATCACCGCCAACGGTCGCGTGGTGCCGGTGGAGGGGCGCGTGGTCCGCGTGGAATTTGAGGGGCAACCGGCATTGCTCTTTCACGTCCGCGATGTCAGTGAACGGCACGCAGCAGAGCTGGCGCGGCGTAGTTCCGAGGCGTTGTTCCGTTCGGTCTGGGAAAATTCCGCCGATGGTATGAGGCTTACGGATGAAGCGGGGAATATCGTAGCAGTGAACAGTGCGTATGGTCGGCTGGTCGGCATGACGCAAAATCAGCTCGAAGGCAAACCGCTTACCGTGGTGCATGCTTTGAGCACAGATACGTCCGCCATGCTGCACGCCCATCGTTTGAATTTCCGCTCTGGCTACGTTGAGCAGAAGAGCGAGAAACAATTCACCCTCCACGATGACCGTCAGGTAGTTTATGAAATCAGCGATTCCTACGTTGAGTCCGGCGGCAAGCCGCGCCTGCTGTTGAGTCTGTTCCGCGACGTCACGTTGCAAAAACGTCTGGAAGAGCAACTCCGCCAATCACAAAAAATGGAAGCTATCGGCCAGCTTGCTGGCGGCGTGGCGCATGATTTCAATAACATCCTCACCATCATCCTTGGTCACGCGTCGTTGCTGACAATGACTCCGCTTGAGCCACGGGCGCTCGCTTCCGCCAACCAAATCAAGCAGGCCTCCGAACGAGCTGCCGGCCTCACGCGCCAGTTACTTGCGTTTGGCCGCAAACAAATCGTCAATCCGCGCCCGCTTGACCTTAACCGCGTCGTTGGCGGCATGACGCAAATGCTAGGACGACTGCTTGGTGAGGACATTTCCTTGCAGCTAAATTTTAGCAACGAGCCCGCGATCATCGATGCCGATCCGACGATGATGGAACAGATTTTATTGAACCTCTCGGTGAATTCGCGCGATGCCATGCCCCGGGGAGGACGTCTAGCGATTCGCATCTCCATGCGCGAAGTGGACACCGCACACATCCGCAAATCCATCGAAGCCTCGCCCGGCCGATATTTTTGCTTGAGCCACACCGACACCGGCGATGGTATTCCGCCGGAAAATTTGCAACGCATCTTCGAGCCGTTTTTTACCACCAAGGAACTCGGCAAAGGCACCGGCCTAGGCCTTGCCACGGTCTATGGCATCGTCAAGCAGCACAAAGGTTGGATCGAAATCGAAAGTGAAATGGGCAAGGGCACCACGTTCCACATTTTTCTTCCCGCCAGCGCGGTTACCGCCTTGGATGTGGATGCCGCCGTCGAGACTCAGTTTCGCACCCTTGGCGGCACCGAGACTGTGCTTGTCGTCGAGGATGAACGTGACCTTCGCGAGATTATCACCCGCACCCTGAATCGCCACGGCTACCGCGTTTTTCAAGCCGTAGATGGCAATAACGCCTTGCAAATCTGGAACGATTACAAACACGACATCCAGCTCCTGTTTACCGATGTCATCATGCCCGGCGGCATGAACGGCCGCGAACTTGCCGACAAGCTGTTAATCGAGAAGCCAAAGCTAAAGGTAATTTTCTCCACCGGTTACGGCGCCGATGCGCTTGGAAAAAACTTCAAGCTCGATCCCGAGTTGAATTATTTGCAAAAGCCCTACCTCCCGCACGCCCTCGCCCGACTCGTCCGCAAGAGTCTCGATGCCAAATCAAATTGAGCCAGTTTCGTCGGCGTTTGATTTTCCATTTCCATTTTCCATCCTCCATCCTCTATCCTCGCGCCATGATAATTGCGCCGTCACTTCTGGCCGCCGACTTCACCCGTCTGGGACAGCAAGTCGAGCGCGCTGAAACAGCCGGGGCCGACTGGCTGCACCTCGACATCATGGACGGCCAATTCGTCCCCAATATTTCCTTCGGACCCGACGTCGTCGCCGCTGTCCGTCAGCACGCCAAAAAGCTTTTCTTCGACGTGCACCTCATGTGCGGCAAGCCGGAAATTTTATTGGAGCCGTTTGTCAAAGCTGGCGCCGATCAAATCATTGTCCACGTTGAACTTGGTGATCGCGTCGCGCCGCTGCTATGGAAAATCCGTTCACTCGGAAAAAAAGTCGGCCTCGCCATCAACCCGCCCACCGCCATCAGCGCCGTTCAGCCCTATCTCGACAAGATTGATCTGCTCCTGGTGATGACCGTCAACCCTGGCTTCGGCGGGCAAAGCTTTATCCACGAATGTCTCCCTAAAATCCAGCAAGCCGACGCGTGGCGGCGTGAGCGTAAATTAAATTACCGCCTCGAAGTGGACGGCGGCATCAACAACCAGACTGTGGCCGAATGTGCCCGCGCCGGGGCGGACACCTTCGTTGCCGGAACCGCTTTGTTCCGCCAGCACAACATGGCCGCCGCTATCAAAAAAATGCGAAAGATCGCCTACGACAACGATCCCGCACTGGCGGATTTAAAAGTTCCCGCGCTTCCGCTATGAGCAAAATCAAATTCGGCACGGACGGCTGGCGCGCGGTCATCGCCGAGGACTTCACGTTTGCCAACGTCGCACGTGTGGCGCAGGCCACGGCGGATTTTTGGAAGTCAGAAGTCAAAAGCCAGAAGCCAGAAATTTACCGGCGCGCACTGAAAGTCATTATCGGCTACGACCGGCGTTTTTTATCCGACCATTTTGCCCGGGTCGCTGCCGAAGTTTTTGCGGCGAATGAATTTCAAGTCATCCTCTCACCGGAACCCGTGCCGACGCCGTGTGTGTCCTACGCGGTGAAAAATTTGGGCGCGGTCGGTGGCGTGATGATCACGGCCAGTCACAATCCGCCAATCTTTAACGGCTTCAAACTCAAATCCCATTTCGGCGGCAGCAGCGGGCCGGAGGATTGCAAGGCCGTGGAAAGCTTTTTGGATGCGAACACGCCAAGGCAAATCCAAAATCAAAAATCTAAGATTCAAAATCACGACTTTCGCCCGGCTCATTTCGCCGCGATCAAGCGGCTGGTGGATTTCAAACTCATCGCCAAATCAAAATTGCGCGTGGCGCATGACGCTTTATTTGGTGTCGGCGCGGGTTGTTTTGAAACACTGTTAGCCAAGACAAGTTGTCAGGTCACGACGCTGAACGCGCGGCATGACATTCTGTTTGGTGGCATCTGCCCGGAGCCGTTGCCGAAAAATTATGTGCTCGGCGGCGCGCAGTTAAAAAAGAATCCGCATGACATTTGCCTCGTAACGGACGGCGATTCTGATCGCATCGGCGCGATGGATGGGCGCGGCAATCCCATGACGAACCAGCAAGTCATCGCGTTGCTGCTGCATCATCTGGTGCGCAATCGCGGTGAGCGCGGCACGGTCACGAAGACTTACAACACCACGGCGATGGTGGACAAAATGTGCGCCGCGTGGAATCTGCCGCTCACGGAAGTCGGCATCGGCTTCCGCTTCATCGCTCCGGAACTGATGAAGCCCGGCGCGCTCTTCGGCGCGGAAGAAAGCGGCTCGGTCGGTTTCGTGAATCACATTCCCGAACGCGATGGCCTTGCCGCCGGCCTATTTCTGCTGGAAATGCTGGCCATGGAACAAATCTCCGTCGGCAAAATCTGGGCGCAGCTGGAAAAAGAATTTGGTCCGCACCGCTACGGTCGTTACGACGCGCACTATCCGCTGGAGAAACGCGCGGAGTTGATGGAGTCGCTCAAGCGTAATCCCCCCCAAAAACTGCTGCGCTCGCCGCTGGCCGCAGTCGATGCACGCGACGGTGTGAAATTCGTGGCCAATGATTCAACGTGGCTGATGTTGCGCGGCTCCGGCACCGAGCCGGTGTTGCGGATTTACGCCGAGGCAAAGTCGGATGCGGATATGGAAAAACTTCTCAAGTTGGGCCGGTCGCTTTTGCGGGGCTGAAACTTCAAACAGTGGCCTGATTTTTCAACTCCAAAACTGCTTCCCGCAGTTGTCCGGCCACCTCTTTGCGGTCGTCTGTGGTGCGAAAAAACTTCCCAAAGCGCAGTGTGGCGCGGACTGATTTCTTTCCTAACAGGTTGATCAGGTGTGGGAAAAAAGTGTGGTTGCCCCAGTAACACACGTCTTGTCGTGCATCGCCGCCGGGCAATTCGTAATGAATGCACGCAGTAGCGATTGGATGTCCACCGCGCAGCGCTGGTTCCAGCAACGACGAGCGGAAGGGCAGAACATCAGAGCCATCCGAACTTGTGCCTTCTGGGAAAATCACAACCAAAATGCCCTGGTCGAGTGCGTCCTGAATTTCTTTGTTCACCGCGCCGACGTGTGAGCGACGTTCGCGTTCAATAAAAACAGTTCCGGCGAGCATTGCGAGCCAGCCAAATAACGGCCAGCGGCGGACGTCAGCCTTGGACACAAACACGGATGGAGTGTTGGCGCAGATGACGAGGATATCGAGGTAGCTCAAATGATTTGAGACGAGTAATCCACTGCGGGGAATTTCACCCTCGAGCACGGTGTTGCAGCCGAAAATTTTCAGGTGGCGGCGGCAACAGAGGTTCAACCAAACCGAACGGGCTTTTCGTTTGGATTTGGCCGGAACGAAGGCGGTAGTGAAAACATAGTTGCCGACGTTGGCGGCAACTTGCAGCAGGAACCAGCCAAGTTTGCCGGCGGCGCGAAAGGTCATGCGCGGATTTGAGACGCGAAAGGCGCAGCGGTCAACCGAGAAATCGTTCCTTGGCCGCTGGCGGCATGGCTTCCAGATCGAGCAACGTAAGAAAATCAATCGTCTGAAACTGGCGGTCTAACGCGGGTGCGCCACAGATTTTTGCGCCGAGGGCGAGATACGCGCGGAGGAGCTTGGGAATTTTCACTGGTTCGTCCAACAGCCGGTCGAGCGGGCAATTAAATTGTGGCTGCGGGTGGGTTTGCCACGGCTGGTCGGCGAGATTATTTTTGCGGCAAAATTCCGTGTAGGCCGAAGCTCCCACTGCCGCGTCCTGCGAGGTCAGTGAGCTGCAGCCGATAAGATAGCGTGCACCGCGCTCTTGCGCGTAGTCAGCGATGCCTTTCCAGAGCAAGCCCAACACAATCAGGTTGCGATGCTGCTGGTGAACGCAGGCGCGCCCCAGTTCAACTAGCTCGCCGCGCAGCGATTCAAAGACGCTGAAATCAAATTCCTGCGCACAGTAGTAACCGAGGTTTTTTGCCGCCCGGTCGCCGGTTTGCAGCCGGTAAGTGCCAACGATTTGTTGTGTGGGTAGATGTTCGACGACGAGGTGGTCGCAAACGGCATCAAACGGATCTTCATCAAAACCCGTGACGTAGGATTGTGCGAGGCCTTCGTTGAGTTCGAGGTTGAACACCTCAAAGCGTAAGGTTTGGGCCGCACGAATTTCAGCGGGCTGGACTGCGAGGCGCGCGGTGTAGTCCGTCGAGCCGCTGACAATCAGGCGAGCAGATTGAATGGTAGCGTTCACGAGATTCATGGTGTCAAAGGGATGTGACAACTTCGTGGCGGCGGTGTTAATTTTTGGTGGCGTGTGACAACTCTTCCAGCTTGGCGGAAAAAAGTTCGTAGGAATAGCGGTCCGCATTGCTTTTGCCTACATATCGAAAGACTTCTTGGCCACGACCATCCAATATAATAAGCGCCGGATAATGCACGACTTGGCCGTGAAATTTGTAGCCATCAGGAATTCCAAACGCATTCGCCAGCGTCGCATCCGGGTCGCGATAAATTGTCAGTTTGGACGCTTCGCCGCCGAGATCCGCCGTCCATTGTTTGATCGCTGCCTCAGAATCCGGCTTAATGAAAACGTGAATCACCCGCGCATCGCCCGTCGCTTTTTCGGAATAGGTGCGCGTGTATTTCAAGCAGTAGGGACATTCTGTTTTCAGCAGAAAGTGTAGCGCCACAAATTTTCCTTTGGCGGCTGAAATCTTAAACGTGTTGGTATCGGTGGCGCTTTGCAGGCTGAAATCAGCGGGAGCAGAAGCGGCGATTTGCGCCGATAGCGTAGCGGCGGCGATGAATAATTTAATCCGCAGCCGAGCCTCGCCTGAAAAAGTCTGCGTCATGGATTCGGCCACTTTGTCCGAATGCGTCTGCACGGCCTGTTGCACAAAAGTTACCTGCTGCGTATAGCGGCGGCACCACTTGCACAGCAGTAAATGTAGCCGCAGCCCGAATCGCTGGTGCCAAGGTAGTTCGCGGTCAAGCGAGGCGGAATGCAAACGCGTGGCGGTTTTGCAGTCTGGTGAAAGATTCGCCAGGACACCACCCAAGGCCTTAATAAACGTCGTCAGCTGATTCATAGTGTTTTTTGGTTAGCCGCGCTGGCTGGATTAGTCAAGCAGCTGGGCCGATTCCATCCCCAGTTCGTCGGTTAAGAACGAGAATCCTTACAACTTTTTTTGGGCCTCAGATTTGAGGTGCAACACGATGCGATGTTTAGCTTCGGGTGACAATCCTCGGGCGGGAAGTTCTGCCGTGTGTTCATCCAGGTGGGGCGAGGCTTTATGCATCCACTCCAAGTGCTGACAATAGCGTTTGCACCAGACGCAGATCAGAAAATGCAGACGCATCTTCAGTCGCGCCCGCCAGCCCAGCGGCTGTTCTTGCGCGCGCGAGGCCAGTCGGGAAATTTCCATACACGTTGGCGTGTGGTTCCAAATCCAGATGGCCAGCCGCGCTTTTAATCCAGCGACCATTTTCATTCGGCCACGCCCTCGTTACCAAACCAGTTCGTTTCCAGACAGCGGCGCAGCGCCATCCGTGCGCGATGCAGCATCACCCAGAGATTGCTTTCGGAGATGTTCAGCAACCCGCAAATCTCTTTGCTATCCACGCCATCTACTTCGCGCAAATTGAAAACGGCGGCGACATTTTTCGGCAACTTGTTCGAGCAATCATGAAAAGTTTTCCAGAACACTTCGCTGTCTAAACTCGCGCCAGGGCTCGTCCATTCCTGCGGGCCAAGCTCATGAATCCACCCGTCCTTGAACATGCCGTCCGGCACAAAGCGGTCGCTCTCCTCGTCCGAATAAAATTCCATGTCCGTGAACGATGTTTCGCGGCTGGCTTTGCGGTAGTAATCGTAAATTTTATTTTTCAGCACGCCGACCAGCCAACTTTTTTCTGCCGACCGACCTTGAAATTTCTGGCCACCTTTGAGGGCGGCGAGAAAAGTTTCCTGAACGGCGTCCTCTGCTTTCGCCGGATCACGCAGGCGAATCAGCGCATACTTGAAGAGGTAATCGCCATGCAAATCCACCCAGCGTTCCGGGTCTGAAAGACCGGGTGAGGGCGGCAAGCCATCCACAGGCTGGAGCGAACTTGAATCCTTATCCATCCGAAAATACTGGCGATTTGTCCGAAAAAAGCAAACTTCGTCGGAATTCAATTGGAGCACATTTCTTCTGTAAGGTTTTGCCGGGCCGGGCGACCAATTGCTGAATGATTGTCATTATCAGCGGAACCAATCGGCCTGGGAGCAACACTCTCAAGGTTGCCAGCCAACTCGCCGCAACTTATGAATCACTTGGCGTCCAAACGCAATTACTCAATCTGGCCGAGTTGCTGCCGGAAGTTTTTCTGCCCACGGCCTATGCCGAAAAACCGGCGAGTTTTGAAAAATTTAGCGCCGCCATTCTTGCCGCCGATGGCTTGGTCGTGGTCACGCCCGATTACAACGGCGGCGTGCCCGGCGTCTTGAAATATTTCATTGATCTCCTGCCGTTCCCGGCGAGCTTCGAGCTACGGCCCGTTTGTTTCGTCGGACTGGCGGCGGGTGTTTGGGGCGCGCTGCGTTCCGTTGAACAGTTGCAGGCGATCTTCGGCTATCGCAATGCCTACATTTTTCCCGAACGCGTATTCATGCCCGGCATCGGAAAATTGCTCAATGAATCCGGCCAATTCACGAATCCTGAAATGGTGAAACGCCTGGGCAAACAAGCAGAAGGCTTCGTCGGCTTCGTGGAAAGCCTGCGCGAAAAAAAACTGCGCCCATGATCGCCGTAGTATTTTTAATCCTAATTGGAGTATATCTGGCCGGCGGATTTCTCTTCGCCATTCCATTTGTTTTAATGGGCGTTAAAAAAATTGATCCGCACGCCACTCATGGCTCGTGGGGATTTCGCATGCTGATTTTTCCCGGTGTCGTTGCCTTCTGGCCGCTGCTGCTGCGCCGCTGGATGAAGGGAATTCAAGCGCCACCGGAAGAAAATACAGCGCACCGCTCGCTGGCGAACAACGCATCATGATCCGCCCGTTGCGTCAACGTCACCGCGGCATTTTTCTCGCGTTGGGAATTGCGCTGCCGGTAGCATTCGCCGTGGCCATTGCCGCGCGCAAGCCAGTGGCGGAAACCAATTCGGTGCCCAAAGAATTTTCCCCAACCACTGTTTCGTTCACTGCCGACATCTGGAGCCGCGCGGATTTGTTCCCGAAGATGCCGGTGCAAGTGCGCCTGCGGCGAGAACAGTCTGGCACGGGAAATTTTGCCGTGACGCTCGTCGCCGCCAAAGATTTTATGAAGCCAGACTTGCTGGTGTATTGGTCGCCGGGACATCAAAGCATCACAAACACCTTGCCTTCCAATGTGATTTTGCTGGGTGCGTTCGACTCGCCGCTACTACCGCTGCCCGTCGTCGCCAAAAATTCTGACGGCCTGCTCGTGCTTTACAGTCTGGCCGACAACGAAATCGTGGACGTGTCGATACCTATCCGATTCAACCAAGCAGCGATTCCATAAACTCATGTCCGTCAATTACACCGCCGTTCAATGGAATCGCCAAAAGAAGTTTTATGACTTCGCACTGGTTGGCGGCGTGGCGGCATTTCTATTCTCGTTTGCGGCGGCGACAAAAAATCTTTTCCCACTCATCACGGATGAAATTCTAATCATCCGCACATTCGGAGTGGCGGCGTTCGTGTTACTCCACGTCATCCTTTGCATCGGGCCGCTTTGTCGGATGAATTCAAAATTTCTCCCGCTGCTCTACAATCGCCGGCACGCGGGCGTCACTTGTTTCCTTCTCGCACTTGTTCACGCCGTGTTTGTCGTCGCGACATATCACGCGGGCAGTGATACGAATCCGCTCTTGAGCATATTCGTTTCCAGCCCGCTCACCGGCTCGGTGGCGGGCGTGCCGTTCCAGCCGTTCGGATTTTTTGCATTGGTGATTTTGTTTCTACTCGCCGCGACTAGTCACGATTTCTGGCTGGCGAACTTGACCGCGCCAGTTTGGAAAGCGTTGCACATGGGTGTCTATTTCGCCTACGCGCTGCTGGTGCTGCACGTCGCCTTTGGCACGCTGCAAGGCGAGGTTAGTAGGGTTTATGTCGCAACGATGGCTTTCGGCTTTCGGCAACGCTTTGATCAAGCCGGCCTTCATGAATGGCACTAGCTGGTAGCCGTAACCCGCCGCGGCCATTTGTGCGAGCGGAATAAATTTAAGCGACGCGGAGTTTATGCAGTATCGGAGGTGCGTCGGGCCTGGGCCGTCGTCAAATACGTGGCCCAAATGCGAATTCGCATCCGCTGAGCGCACTTCGGTTCGTTCCATGCCAAAAGCCGTGTCGGTCTTAGCGACTTTTTTTTTTTCGTCTACTGGCTTGGAGAAACTCGGCCAGCCACAGCCGGAATCAAATTTGTCAAGCGAGCTGAATAGGGCTTTGCCGGACACGACATCCACATAAATTCCCGGCGCGTGTTGGTCCCAGTATTCATTGGCAAAAGCTGGCTCGGTGGCGGCTTCCTGCGTGACCTTATATTGCATGGCGGTGAGCTTTTCTTTGCGCTCGGCGGGCGGGATGGGTTTGAAATTATTCATCGTAAAATCGATCGGGGCTAAACGTTCGCCGGCCGATTCACCGGGGCGGCAACCGGCCATCAGCAGCGTTAAAATCGCTGTGCCGAATAACCCGTAAATAAAACTTTTCATACTCATGCGTCGGGTTGAGTGCGGTTTCCTTACACAAATTCACCGTGTGTAAGGATTACTGCTGGTCGCCGACAAACCGGTATGAAAAAAATAAAAAAAGTTAGCACGGTCATATCACTCGCGTTGGTTTCACTCGCCACGCTTTTGTTTAATTCAAGTGTTTCGATGGCGGGCGAGACCAACGAAGTTAAAAACGCCACGCTCGCGCCGAGTTGGGAGCTAACAGATTTGGACGGCAAGACCATTCACTCCACCGACTTCAAAGGCAAGGTGGTCGTCCTGAATTTTTGGGCGACCTGGTGCCCGCCGTGCCGCGCCGAAATCCCTGGTTTTATCGCTCTGCAGAAAAAATACGCGACGCAGGGACTTACCGTCATCGGTGTTTCCGTGGATCAGGCAAGTTTGAAAACCATTAAGTCGTTCACGAAGAAGAACGACATCAATTATCTAGTCGTCCAGTCAGACAAGAAGATCGAGGATGCATTTGGTGGAATTGATGCTTTGCCGACGACATTCATCATTGACCGCAGCGGTCACATCGTGAAGCAACATTTGGGATTCGCGAATGAATCCGAGTTTGAGGCAGAAATCAAATCGCTGTTGAAGCTGTAATTCTTTGCCGCGCTGCTTGAACGTTCCTGACTATTTATGTCATTCAAGAACCCCAGAAAAATTATCGCCACGATATTGTTCGCGGCGATGTCGGTGAGCGCTCAAACCAACCGCCTCCAATTCCAAAGCGCGTCGGAGCGAACGGCGTTGCTGGAGCTATACACCTCCGAAGTATGCAGCAGTTGTCCGCCCGCCGAAGCGTGGCTATCGGGGCTAAAAGAGTCGCCGCGTCTGTGGAAAGATTTCGCTCCCGTCGCGTTTCATGTGGATTACTGGGATTATCTCGGCTGGAAAGACTCGTGGTCCGATGCGGAATTTTCCGAACGCCAGCGCAGCTACGCGCAACTTTGGCACGCCGAAAATATCTACACGCCAGAATACGTCCTCAATGGCCAGGAATGGCGCAATTGGTTCACTGGTAAAAACGGCCCTAAGTCCGATAACGAACGCGTGGGCATTCTCGCGGTGACTTCTACCGACACGAATCGCTGGCAGGTGAGCTATGTCCCGGAGAAGATTTCCAACGCGCATTACGAAATCCATGCGGCGTGGCTGGTGGGTGGAATTATTTCCGACGTGAAGGCCGGAGAAAATCGCGGGCGCAAACTGCCGCATGATTTCGCCGTGGCGAATCTGGTGCAAATCGGGCTGACGAACACGAACGGCTGGGCCAGGGGAAAATTTATTCTCGCACCACCGCGCACCAATGCCGGCAAAACTTCCGCGCTGGCCGTTTGGGTAACGCGTGCCGGCGAATTGCAACCGCTACAAAGCACCGGCGGCTGGATTATCGCGCCCAGCCAAAACAAATTGTAAGGTTCCCCCGTTTCCCGCGACGAATGAGGGTATGAAAAAATTATCACTCATTCTCCTCGCGGTCGGACTGGCGCTCCCGGTTTTTGCCCAAACCAAAACCCTCCTCAATCTGGATAAAACCGGTGTGGCTATTCAAGGCTACGATCCCGTCGCTTTCTTCACAGACAAGAAGCCGGTGAAGGGCGATGCCAAATTTGTCGCCAAGCACGACGGTGCAATTTATCAGTTCGCTTCCAAGGAACACAAAGATCTGTTCAAGGCCGACCCGGCGAAATACGAACCCGAATTCGGCGGCTACTGCGCCTACGGCGTTTCCCGAAACAAACTCGTGGAGATTGATGTGGACGCGTTTCAAATCGTTGACGGCAAGCTGTTGCTTCAATACAGCAAAGGCGTTCGCGACGATTTTAATGAAGATGCCAAAGGCAATCTCGCCAAGGCCAACGCCAACTGGACCGGCCTCGTAGCCAAGAAGGGAAAATAAACTGTAAGGACTCCCGCCTCGTCCCGACCAACCCACGACATTTATGTGTTCGCTCACCAAAAAACAGAAAATCGCCAGTTGGCTGGTCCGACTGCCGGCGGCAATCATTCTCTTGCAGACTTTGTTCTTCAAATTCACCGGCGCACCGGAGTCCGTTTACATCTTTACCACAGTTGGGCTGGAACCTTGGGGGCGCTACGGTTCCGGCGTGGTGGAACTCATCGCGGCGGCACTGCTTCTCTCAACTTGCCATTGCTGGTTGGGCGCGATGCTGGCGCTCGGCGTGATGGGCGGAGCGATCATGTCGCACCTGACCAAACTCGGCATCGTAGTGCAAGATGATCACGGCTTACTCTTCGCACTCGCCATCACGGTGGCGATTTGCAGTCTTATCACGCTGGTGATTCATCGCCGACAAATTCCATTCCTCGCCAAATATTTTCCCAACGCCAATCCATGAACTCAACTGTCACCAACGAACGTCAAGAACTCATTCAATCGGTCGTCGAAGTGTTGCGCCAAGGTGAATTGCTGCTGACGGAAATTTCCGATGAAACCTATGTGCATAAAGTGGTCGTAGCCTTCGACGCCTCCATCGGCGGACATTATCGGCATTGCCTCGATCATTTTCGCGCCTTGCTGGAGGCGGCGGACGCGGGCGATTTGAATTACGATCATCGTGAACGCGGCACGTTGATTGAGAATGACCGATTCGCGGCGCTGAACGCCACCCGAGAATTGCGTGAAGGTTATGAAAAATTTCAGGTAGCGCTACTCGCTCGCCCATTGAATGTGACGTGCAAAACCAGTTACGCCAGCAGCGGCTCACAAGCGTCGCCTTCCACGGTCGGTCGCGAAGTCATGTATGCCGTGGCGCACGCGGTGCACCACTACGCGCTCATCGGCGTGATTGCGGGTATCATGGAATTGTCGCTACCGGCCGGTTTTGGCGTGGCGCCGTCCACGCTGAAACATCAGGCGCAAACCGTTCCTGCTGCTGCCTGAGTCTCCATGATCGAAGCGCTGCAAATCGCTCCCGCAACCGTCACTGAGTGGCTGCCTCTCTGGAAGGCTGGTGGATTTTTTCTCGCCACCTTTGTTTTGGAAGACGCCGCTGCCGTGGGCGCTGGCTTGTTGCTCGCCGCTGGGGAAATTTCCTGGCCCGCTGCATTCACCGCGTGTTTTCTCGGCATCTGGTTCGGCGATGTCGGCCTCTACGCGCTGGCCCGGTTCGCTGGTCGCGAATGGTTTGAGCGCTCCTCGTTTCGCAAACATTCCGCCAAAGTGATCCGCA
Source organism: uncultured Verrucomicrobia subdivision 3 bacterium (assembly GCA_903847285.1). The sequence continues at coordinate 26,166 of CAINDH010000128.1, forward strand.
GCGAACAATGGTTCGCCCAACGTGGCACGGCGATTTTAATTTTCAGCCGCCTCATCCCTGGAACCCGGTTGCCGACGTATCTCGCGGCCGGATTTCTCCGCGTGCCACTGCCGCGTTTTCTTTTAATCACCGGCGCAGCGGCGTTTGGGTGGACGTTTGCGATCCTTTATCTCGCACAATTATTTGGCAATCAAGTCACGCATTGGCTTAGCCAATACAAATCCGCGGGGCTGATTCTGCTCGTTGGCGGCATAGCCCTTTTGCTCGCGCTGCAACTGCTTCGCAAAGTCACTTTGGATTTTCATCCTAAAAAACTTTATACTGCCATCATGCGTTGGACACATTGGGAATTCTGGCCGATGTGGTTTTTCTATCCGCCCGTGGCGATTTACTATGTCTGGCTTTCGCTCAAGCACCGCAGTGCGCTGCTGCCCACGGCAGCGAATCCCGGAATTTTTTCCGGCGGTGTCGTGGGCGAATCCAAAATCGCCACGCTGAAAGAATTATCTACCAACAGCCCGGAGTTCACGGCGGAAGCGGTGTTGGTGACGGGAAATACTTTTTTAGAACGTCGGGTGTCGTTGGAGGAAGTAGTGTCGCGGTTCGGATTTCCTCTCATCCTCAAACCTGACATGGGTCAACGCGGTGTGGGCATCAAGCTTATCCGCAACGGCGAGCAAGCGGAGCAGTATCTGCGTCAGACCAGCGCGCCGCTCATCGCGCAACGCTACGCGGCAGGCCCATTCGAGGCGGGAATTTTTTATTACCGCTTCCCCGGCATGCCGCGCGGGAAAATTTTTACCATCACCGAAAAAGTTTTTCCCACGCTCACAGGCGACGGACGCTCCACAATTTCCGAGCTGGTCTGGAATGATGACCGCGCCCGCTTCATGGCGGAAAAATATCTCGCCCGCTTCAACGACCGGCAGAACGGCATTCCCGCCGTCGGCGAAATCACTCCGCTCGTCGCCGCTGGCAATCACGCCCAGGGTTGTATTTTCCGCGATGGTATGAGGTGGAATTCACCCCCTCTGGAGCAGTGCATTGACGACATTTCTCAGAAGCTCAACGGATTTTTCATTGGCCGCTATGACATTCGTTTTGCCAGCGAGGACGATTTACGTGCCGGAAAAAACTTCCAGATCATCGAGTTGAACGGCGCGGCGGCGGAGGCCACCAGTATTTATGACGCGCGGAATTCGGTGTGGATGGCGTATCGCACGCTGTTCCGGCAATGGGACTTGATCTTCGCCATCGGTGCAGAAAATCGGCGGCGCGGTTGCGCCACGACCAAACCCGGACTTCTCTGGCGAACGTGGCGCGACTATGCTGCGCTGGCGGCGACCTATCCCGCCGCAGATTAAACCATGTGCACCGTTAGTTTTATCGCCCGTAAAAAAGGCTACGTGCTCGCGATGAACCGCGATGAAAAACTTGCGCGCGTCGCGGGCTTGCCGCCAAGCAAGAAAATGGTTTCTGGCCGCACGATCTTCGCGCCGTCCGAACCCAGCGGCGGAATGTGGATCGCGCTCAACGATCTCGGTGTGACGTTTGCGTTGATTAATTGGTATCGCATAGCTGCGCGCGTGCGGAGTCAGCCGGTGAGTCGCGGTGGCGTGGTGAATGCGGTCAGCACTATGCCCTCACCGGAGTTAGCCGAACGCGCACTGAAGGAATTGCCGCTCGGGCGCATCAATCCTTTTCGCCTTATCGGTGTTTTTCCGGCGGCAAAAACAGTAATCGAGTGGCAATGGAATTTGAAAAATCTGACGGGTAAAAATCATCCGTGGCAGACGCAGCAGTGGATTTCTTCGGGCTATGACGAACCCACGGCACAACAGGCCCGTGGCAATACATTTCGCCAGGCAATGAAACAAAAATCAGCGGGTAGTCTAGCCTGGCTGCGGCGATTACATCGGAGTCATTCACCAAAGTCTGGCCCGTTTTCAACCTGTATGCACCGGGCAGACGCAGCGACGGTGAGTTACACGGAGGTAGTTTTTTTGGGACGGCGGGGCGGTGTGAAATATCACGGCAGCGCTCCGTGTTGCGCGGCCCCATGCGTTACTCAATGCTTGAAATTTTACTCCGACGCTTAGCGACGGCTTCGTTTGGCGAGAAATTTCTCCGCGTATTTGCCGAGCAAGTCTGCTTCCAGATTCACAGCGTCGCCCACCTTGCGTTCGCGCAGCGTGGTGACGGCGAAGGTGTGCGGAATAATCCAGAGCCGGAAACTTTTCTTCGTGACGCCGGCCACGGTGAGGCTAATGCCATCCACGGCGATGGAACCTTTGAAGACGACGTAGCGTATCACGTCCGGTGTCGCGGCAATTTCAAGCACGTGATCGGCGCCGGATTTTTCCCAGCGAATAATTTTACCCATGCCATCCACATGGCCGGTGACAAAATGGCCGCCCAGTTCACCGTCGGCGCGGAGCGGGCGTTCCAGGTTCACCACCGAACCGGGTTGGACGAATTGCAGATTGGTGCGCTGCCAGGATTCTTGCAGCACGTCGAAGAGGAGCAATTTTGATTTCCCGCGCGTCGAAATTTTCACCACCGTCAGACAGCAGCCGTTCACCGCTACGCTCGCGCCCAGCTTCACGCCGCGTGCCAGGTCGCCCGCGCGCACTGCGAGTGCAATGGATTTCTTAGTCGGCGTAATTTTGTCAACCACGCCCGCTGCTTCGATAATGCCGGTGAACATGGGCGAATTTTAAGCATCGGTTGCCGCGCCGTCGAGCCGCGTTTGGACAGCGGTGCGGGCGTCTGTGCCGTTCGTTCGCACTCGGGATTTTCGCGCGTGCAGTTTTGGTTTTCCAAATTATGCTTCCGCCATGAATGAGCCGCTAGAACTGGTCGGCCTGAATGAGGTGCGTTGGCGCGGACGCACATTCGTCCAGTTTTCCGGCTGCGATTATTTCCGGCTGGCGCGCGATCCGCGCCTGGCCGCTGCCGCAAAAAAATGTCTCGCTGAAACCGGACTGAACGTCTCCGCCTCACGTCTGACCACGGGCGACCGCATGCTTTACCATCAGCTTGAAGCCGCGCTGATGAAATGTTTCTGTGCCGAGGCTGCGCTTGTTTTGTCCGATGGCTACCTTGCGCCGCTGGCGGTGGCGCAGGCAGTCGCGGGCGAATTCAGCCATGCCTTCATTGATGAACTAGCGCACGGTGCGCTCGTGGACGCGGCAAAAATGCTGGGCTGCCCGGTTAAAAAATTTCCGCATCGCAATGTCGCCGCACTAAAAAAGTTGCTCGCCAGCGGCGGGAAAAACTTCCGGCCTGTCATTCTGACCGATGGAATGTTTTCAGCCGATGGCGCGGTCGCGCCGCTGCGCGCGTATCTCAAAATCCTGGCGCGCACTGGAATGATTCTGGTCGATGATGCTCACGGTGTTGGCGTTCTGGGAGCTAACGGACGTGGGGCCTTGGAACTTGAGCGGGTTGGGCGCGAGCGTGTGATTCAGTGTGGCACGTTGAGCAAGGCGTTCGGCGCGTTCGGTGGCGTAGTGCTGGGTTCGCGCGCATTGCGGAAAAAAATTCTCTCTCGCAGCCGGTCTTTTGGTGGCTCAACGCCCTTGCCGCCGCCATTGGCAGGCGCGGCGCTGGCGGCGATCAAGATTTTGTCCGGCGACAAGGCACGCCGTAAAAAAATCGTTGCGAACACCGTCTGGCTCCGCGCGCAACTACAGCTGGCTGGTTGGGTAATTCCCGAAACACCCGGCCCGATTGTGCGGCTGCCGGTTTTGAAAACGGCAGTAGAAGCGCGGTTGAAAAAGTCACTGCTGACGGCGGGAATTTATCCACCGTTTCTGAAATACGGCGCGGCCGCGCACGGCACGTTCCGGTTTGTTGTTTCGAGCGAACACACCAAATCACAGATGAGGCAGCTGGCAGATGTGTTGTTGGCGTTCGCTTTGGCTGATGGTGAACGAATTGTTTGAGTCCATTCGCCGCCCCAATCCATCGGCCAATTCATTTTAATTTCACGCTGAACGTGCTCGCGCTGGAAATTTTCCCGAAGTCGCCTTCGTAAAACAGACCTTCAAATTCTGTTTTATCCAACAGGTGTTTCTTGGTGTCGCGGCGCAGTAAGTGTTTCAGCTCGTCAAGATTCTGCGACCAGCGGAAGCCGTTGAAGAATTCCACGCCGTCAAACTGCGTTTTGTAGAGTGCGCGTTCCGAGTAGCAGGTGCCGAGGTAGAGGTGCGTGAACTTCTGTTCCTGAAAATAATTCACCGCCGTGGTCATCAGGAACAGCCCAAGGCTGCGGTTCGGATGGTTTAGATCAAAGAACGAGTAGCGGTAAAACGCCACGCGCGGTGCTTCGAGGTAGAGCAGCACCACGCCGAGTTCCGCTCCAGTTGCGTCGTTGAAAACCATGAGGTGGGTGGCGAGGGGCGAATTGAACAGCAGTTCCAAGCGCTCCGGCGGCATCACGCCCGCACCATAGCGCGCCTCGGCGTATTTCAGGAAAAATTCTTTACGCGCGGGCGAGAAATTAAATTCCGCGCGTGGCACGAGCTTCATTGTGATACCTTCGCCTTTGCGGAGGATGCGGCGGTTTTCTGACGACGATTTAAACTGAGCTAAATCAACGCGCAGGTTGCGGACCAGATAAAACTGCTCAAGTCCGCGCGCGCCAGGCAGGAAGCCGGCGTTGAACAAATCTGCCGGGGCTTCGCCAGCTTCCGGTATCGCCAACACAACGTAGGGATATAGGTAGCGGCTGTAGTCCGCTTCGGATTCGGAGAAAAGCAGTTTCATTTTTCAGAGCGGAAAATCCCGTTCCTCAGGACGCACAACTTCGCGAGGCGCGGGCTTGGTTGGTGTGGCTTTCGCGTTGGAATTTTCGGGCTTTAAATCCTCCGCTGCAGCCTCGGCTTCGGCGCGCTCGGGCTCCAAATCCCGTTCGTGTGATGGTTCCTCGATGATGAGCTTGGCTTCGTGGGAGACCGCGGTATTTTTTTCAGACACCGGTGCGGCGATTTGTTTTTCTGTAGCGACGACCGGCGACGCATTCAATGCCGGACTCATTGGCGTGCGCAGCACGAGGTCGAGCATGGAAATATTTTCGGCGGCGTTGCGTTCGGCGGACTCGATACGGGCGAACTCGCCGTAAATTGCCGCGAGCGCGGGCGCTTCGGCGGCGGGCAAATCGCGCCCGGAGCCGGCACGCAGAGCCATGAGGATATGGTGGGCGTTGATGGTTTCCAGCGGCCGCGCGGGAACGTAGGCCGTCTCGGTGCCGCCGACTTCGGTGACAAGCCTGGCGGAGGCAAGCGTGCGGAGGATTTGTTGCGTGAGTCGCGTGGGCACGCCAAGTTCGGTGGCGAGTTGCAGCAGCGTGGCTGGTCGCATCCCATTTTGAAAGCGTTGGCCGAGCAAAGTCATGATGCGGAGGGCGACAAATTCACGTCCGCGCTGGTTCACGTTGTCCGCAAGTTTATCTTGGAGATAGGCGGCGCGATTTTGGAAGACATACGCAAACTGCGCGCCGAACAAAAGAATCGCCCACGAAAAATACAGGCCGAGCATGAATACCGGCACGAGAGCGAGCGTGCCGAAGACCTCGCTTTTCTGGACTACGCTGGCGACGTAGATAAAGCCGAAGACGTTGTTCAAATGCCACAGCGTGCCGGCCACGATGCCGCCGACGAGGGCGGCGGGAAATTTCACCTTGGCGTTGGGCATCATTTGATAGACCAGGCCGAACGTGAACCACAAGACGACAAGCGGCAACAGTTTGAAAATTAAATTCCCTAGTCCGGGAACCTGCTGGAAATAGTCCTTCACCGCCTGAAAATGTTGACTGCCTGCGAGGCTGGCGGCCACCAACAACAGCACTGGGCCGAGCGTGATGGCGATCCAGTAAAGTGGCACGCGCTTACGCCAGTCGCGTCCGTGCGCCACGCCCCAGATGTCATTGAACGTCTCCTCCACGCGGCTCAACATCATGATGGCGATCACACCAAAGAAAAGCATCCCCGTCACACCCAGCGTGGTGCTCTGAGTTTTGCCGACAAATTCTTTCAGCCAGTGGACGAGTTCTTTTTGTGTCGTGGCGGGAGCTGCCGGAGCGGCGGGAGCCGGGATGGTGGTGGCCGGTCCCGGCGTGGCGATGGTGGCGGCATTAGTCTCAACGCCATTGGTTGCGATGATCGCGAGGGGCGGCGGATTGTCGGACGGAGGCGTGGAATATATTTCTTCCTGCGCATTGGTTGGCCACGACGTGTGCGGCGCCAGGCTGGCGATGGCTTGGTAGATTTTTTCGTCGTCCACATTTTTCAGCAGGCTGTTGCTGATGCTGATGACGAAAGCGAGCAGGGGAATCAGCGCGAGCAATGTGGTGTAAGCGAGCGACGAGGCGCGCACCAGGCAGCGGTTGCGGACGTATTGCCGCCAGACGAGCGTGATGAAATGCGCGGCGCGTTCGAGCTTGCCTTCGAGTTGCAGAAGTTCCTCATCCTCGCCCGAATTGGTGCCGGTGAAGATTTTGACGAGACGTGAAAAACGGTTGCTGGCCATGTCCGCGTCACGCTAGCAAACACGCTGCGCAAGTCAACGCGGCGGCTGTTCCTGAAACGGAACGCGGGATGAAAAATTGTTCCGTTGGCGAAGCGCTCAGCGATGAAGTTTTCTCCTGCTGTCAATGAATCTGCTGGAACCCCTGCAAATAAAGCGTTTTTTCTGATTAAAATCCGTTGGCATTGCCGCTGCTAAAGGGAGCCAACGCGTGACGCGCCCGTGAGAAACACGGAACAGCTGATCGCAAAAAACAAACAACACATAAAAAATATGAAACTCAAATCAAACCTCCTCGCTGTCGCCGCCATCGCTCTCTTGTGCGGCTTGGTCTCCCAACAAAACGCTCACGCCAAAGCTGGCGCTACCGATCCCATTCCTGGCACCAGCAAAAGCGGTGTGAAGAGCGGCGGTGCGAAGAATACCACCCCAGCCCCAACTCCTGCGCCAGCACCCGCGGTCTCGAGCGGCACGCTGACCTTCGTGGCCAGCTCCAGCGGTTCTTGCACGGGCGACTATAACATCCTCCCCTATTACCCGACGTTGCTCGACCTCGTGGTGAACGTGAATGTCAGTGCGCTCAACGTCCCGGACGGCACGGTGCTCTACGTCAACGCCGTCGGCTCCGCGGGTGGCGTGGTTTATCCCTACATCACCACCCCGATGGTTGTGTCCGGCGGCGCGTGCAGCAGCTCGCAACACTACTTCATCTACCCCGGCACTGCTGTAGCTGGCGTGACGATTTCGGACGCGAATGGAAACATTGTGTTCGCCGGTAACTAAAAATTGGCCAGCTGGCGGTGGGCTGGCAACAGCCTGCCGCCAGCAATTAAATTTAAACAATTCAAAATAATCAAAATTATGAAACGCAACTTCACCTTCGCTTTTTCGTTCCTCGCTTTGCTGACCCTACTGCTCCCGGCTAACCTCGCCAGCGCCAAGCAGGGCAGTAAAGTCGTGCCCGTGATCACCAAGATCACCCTCACCGCCGCCCCCGGCATCGCCAATGTAAAAGGCACAGCCAAGCTTAAGGTCAAAGCCGCTGAGCAGGAGTTTGAAGTCGAGGCGCAGGTCTCCCGCAAACTCGCTGGCGCTGTCCTCGGCGTGACCGTCGGCGACACCGTTGTCGGCACGATGACTGTCAACGCTCTCGGTAAAGCCAAGTTCTCGTTGAACACCGAGGCTGGGCAAACCGTCCCCGCCATCGCCCCCGGCACACTTGTTGGCGTAGTTAACAGTGCTGGCGTCATCCTGCTGGCCGGCTCGTTCTAAAAATTTCCCGCGTTGGGAAAACGGGTTCCGGTGTCGAAAATACGTGTGTCGCGCCGGAACCCGAAATCAAAAATCAACCGCCATGAAAAACAAACTCTACTCAATTCTTCTGGCGGCTGGCTGTGCCACTGTCACCACGACAGTTTCGGCTCAAACCTACCGCATCATTGACCTCGGCACGAACGGCACAAACGCCAGCTTCGCCACCGGCATCAATGCCAGTGGGCAAGTGTCTGGCTACACCGCCGCCGGCACGAATTCAGCGCGGGCGTGGCGCTACACTCCGAACCTGGGGTTGATTGATCTCGGTGCCTTTGGAGGGGCGGATAATCGCGCGCTCGGTATCAACAACGCGGGACTCGTCACCGGCTACTCCACGGACACGAATGGCGCGGTGCGAGGATTTGTTTCTAGCGGCGGCGCGCTAACGAATCTTGGCGGTGGTGGCAATGTTTTCCCGCAGCACATCAACAACACGGGTAAGGTCTCCGGGTTTTCCACGGACACCAACGGCGACGACCGCGCGTTTCTGTTCACGGCGCCCAATACTTTTTCCAACCTCGGTTTGATTGCCAATGCCACGTTGCCGGCAGCTTCGGCGGCTTACGGCGTGAATGATTTCGGTGTCGTGGTCGGCATCGGCACCAGCTCAAACGGCTTCAACCGCGCGTTCCGCTCCACCATCAATGGCACGTTCGAAGAGCTGGGCACGCTCGGCGGTGACGGAAGTTGGGCTTACGCGATCAACAACTCCAACCAGGTCGTCGGCACGGCGGATTTCGTCAGCGGCGACTCACACGCGTTTATGTTCGCTGACGGTGCGGGCATGACCGATCTCGGCACGCTCGGCGGCTATACCTCCACGGCGTTCGCGCTCGACAATTCCGGCAATGCGGTTGGCTCGGCAGAGATTGTGAATCGCGATTTGCGCGCGGTCCTCTGGCCGAACGGTGGCGCGCCGCGCGACTTGAGTGAATTCATCCCCGTGAATTCCGGCTGGGTGCTCACCGAGGCGCGCGGCGTGAACGACGCCGGCCAAATCGTCGGGAACGGTTTCCACAACGGCCAGCCCAGCGCTTTTCTGCTTACGCCAAATTCTGGCGCGGACACGAATCCTCCTGTCGCGCTGCTCGCGGCCAACGACATCACGAATCTTCAATACAACGTGCAGTTTTTTCAGATCACGTTTTCCGACGACACCGCTGTGCTAGGAGCGAGCATCACAACGAACTGCATCCGTGTGACCGGGCCGAACGGCTTCGACCAGATTGCTACGCTCTATCCTTATTCCATCGTGCCGCCCTACGGATTGCTGTCCACGACCAACGCCATAAAGCTCGCCGCAAATTTCTACATCACCAACACGACCTACCCATGGAACGGCACGAACAACGGTCTCTACTCCGTCAGCATCGAGCCGAACACCGTCAGCGACACGAATGGCAATTTTATGCCCGCCACGAGCATCGGCACTTTCAGTGTCGCAGCTGAAACGAAACCGGTGGTTAGCATGAGTGTGGTCTTCAATCCCGTGATGAACGTGTCGGCGAACTACACGCTCAACGGATTGAGTTCGTTTCCTTACGACCCGGCGGACGTTTTCACCTTCACGATTGATTGGAACAACGACGGCAGCGACGTGCAAAATGTCAGCGGCACGAATGGAACGCGCGTCACGCACGCGTTCACGAGCATCGGCGCACACACCATACGCCTGAGTGCGACCGATACGCATGGTGGGACGAGTGCGAATTATTTCGCCGGCGTGTTCGTGGTGAATCCGGCGTTTCCGAACACCTGGTCCGCCGCGCCACTGCTCACGGGCAATCGCCGCCTCGCGGTTGGCGTGAACTCGAATGGCACATTGTTCTGTTTGGGCGGCCAGCCGCTCAAGAGCAGCAAACTGGCGGTGCAAAGTCTCGCGCCGGGCGCGGGCGCGTTCGTGGACACGGCGCGCATCTCCGCGCAGACCATCGGACTCGGCGCTGGGATGGACGCGTTGAACCGCATCGTCGTCTTCGGCGGCATCGAGCCAAACGCGGCGACAGCGAATGTGAACGGCTACGTTTATCAGCCGGCAACCGGCGCGGGCGCGGCCATCGCGAACAAAACTTTCGCCACGCACGACTTCGCGTTCTGCGCAGACAATGTGCATCGCCTCTACGCCATCAGCGGCGCAGTCGGCGCGGGCACGACGACCGGCACGAACGCCGTGGAACGCTACGACGCCAATTCAAACACCTGGACCACGCTCGCGCCGATGCCAGTTGCCCGCGTCAACGCCACCGCCACTTATGACGGCCTCGGCCACATCCTCGTCATCGGCGGCGTTGATCCGGCCACGACGTTTCCGACCACGACGGTTTATGCCTACGACATCGCGACGGATACGTGGTCGCAACTCGGCAACGCGCCGTCCAGCAGCATCAGCGCCAACGCCGGCCGGGTCGCGCAACTCGGTGCGGACGGCATGGTGTATCTGATTGGCGGCATGAATTCTTCGTTCGTGGTCAGTTCGGAAGTTTTCATGTTCGACCCCGCATTGAACGAGTGGTTCAGCAGTCCGAATCTCACGGTCGGGCGCGGCACGCCGGCGGTGGCGCTGGGCAACGACGGATTCATCTACGCGATGGGTGGCGACGACACGTCCAATGGCGGCGGCAATAACAACGGCTTGACCACCGTGGACAAATTCAATACCGGCAGCCCGCACTCGCCGAGAATTATTTCCTCGCCCCTCTTTTCGACCTTGCAGGCCGAGACACAATTCTTCTATCAAATGCTGGCCACGGGAAATCCGCGTCCGACTTACTCGCTCGTCAGCGCGCCGAGCGGCATGACCATCAACACCACCAACGGCTTGGTGCTGTGGACGCCCACAACGAATCAAGCGGGCAACGCTTCCGTGACCGTGCGCGCGACGAGCGCGGCGGGCGTGGCCGAACAAGTTTTCGCGCTCACCGTGACGCCGATTCCCGGCGACGTAACCCCGCCGACTACGCCAACAACTTTCAACCAAGTTTTCCGCAGCGCAAACAGCGTGACCGTCACCTGGAGCGGGGCAACGGATAATGTCGGCGTCGTGAAATATAATTTTTACGTGCTCGTTGGTTCGCGCTCACGGCATTGGGGATTGTTCGGCAGCACCACGAATCATTCCTTCATCGCGAACGGCTTCACGCCCGGCGCCATTGCCGCCGTGGACGCGGCAGGGAATATTTCGCCGCTGCACATCGGTTACAACAGCGTGCTGACGCTCCCTGCCATCACTCCGGCGGCGTCCACGGTTTTTCCGAGCGTGATTCAGGGCAATGCGTTTCTCACCACCATTAGCGTAAGCGGCACGCCGAACGCGGCTTTCAGCTCGCTCACTGGACCGGCGGGCATGAGTTTCACGCACGTCGCGGGTGCCAATACGAACGCGGATTACGTCGTCGTGCAATGGCAACCGGGCGCGCAATTCGTTGGCACGAACACGTTCACCGCAAATGCAACCAACGCGAACACCACTGGCAGCAGCACGACCTTCAAAGTTGTCGTGCTGCCGAATGGAACGGACACGATTGCGCCCACGCCCGTCGCGCAAATGACCGCGAGCGGAATTTCTTTTGATCGCTGCAACTTGAATTGGACGCCCGCTGGCGACAACATCGGTGTGGTAAATTATCACCTCGTTGCCACACATTTTGGCGCGATCTCGAATCACGTCATCACCCGCGATGTGCCCGGTGCGAACACGAACACCGTTTTGTCTGGTCTGCTCGCCAACGCGGGTTACACCGTCGTCATCACGCCTTCCGACGCTGCGAACAACGTCGGCAGTTCGACAAGCATCTTCCTCACTACGCTGGTAACGCCAAATGTGACGCTGCATCTCACATCCGGCCAAACACCTGGCACGCTCGCGCTAAATTGGAACGGCTTCGGCGCGCAATGGAAATTCACTTTGGAAAGTTGCGATTCCCTCGCCTCGACGAACTGGCAACCGGTCGCACCTACCAATCAATGGCCGAGTCTGGGCACCAATCTGATCGTGACGCCCAGCGGACCGGCACAATTTTTCCGGATCAAACCGACACCCACCCAACCCTGAACTCAGTTCAACTGAGGATTAGCCGTCCGCCTGACTTGGGCGCGCGGCATTTGGGAAATCACACTGCGCGCTCGCCATGAGTTTCCTCCGTCAATATGCTCAACGGCAGATGGCATTTCCGCAGGTAACCAATTCCCGCGTGTTCGCCGCGCTTCTGCTTGCGGCGGGTGTGGCGCTGCTTGGCATTGCCTTGAAAAATCGGTTTGCTAACGACAGCTACGATTCCCTTCACTCATTGGCCGCTTACCACGGTAATTCCTTAGATGATACGAATGTCGTCATCGTCTATCTGGATATCGCGTCGTTTTTTCACGAGCACCAAGACCCTGCCAACCGCTGGCCACGCGACCTGCATTCGCGATTGTTAAATCGGCTGACGGCCGATGGTGCCCGCGCCGTGGTGTTTGACATCCTCTTCGACACGCCCAGCAAAAGCCATTCCGCCGATATAGCGTTTGCCACGGCCATCAAGGAAAACGGCCACGTCGTTTTGGCGGCCGGGCATAACAACAAAAGCACCCACGAAACTTCCGGCAACGAGAACCGGACGCGTTCCACCATGCTCATCCTGCCGGAGGAAAGTTTTGCCGGCGCAACCGCGGGCTGGGGTGTTGACTCTCTGTGGATTGATGATGATTTCGTCGTTCGCCATCACTTGCCGCCATTTGGCAGCGAACAGATCCCCAGCTTGAGTCGCGCCACGGCGCGGCTGATCGGAGTCACCAACGGATTTCCCGGCGGCGAACTTTGGATTCGCTACTATGGTCCGGCGTTAACCATTCCGCAGGTCAGTTATTATGAAGCGTTAGAGCCGGGCGCATTGCCGCTGGGATTTTTCCGCGACAAGATTGTTTTTATCGGCGGCCGTCCCATTGAAGGTTTGCCGAACTCGGAGCGGGACGAATTTCGCAGCCCTTTTCGCGGTGCGTGGAGTAGCAAGGAACTTTTCATTCCCGGCGTTGAAGTCCATGCCACCCAATTGCTCAATCTGCTGCGTCACGACGGGCTGCAGCGCCCGGCAAACTTCGGTGAAAATTTGATCTTACTGTTGAGCGCCCTGATTTTCGGCGGTGGTCTGCTCTGGCTCCGGCCGGTGCCGGCAACGGTCGTTGCCCTGGTCGGCATCGCCTTGGCACCCTTGATGGCTCTGGCTGGATTTGCGAACGGCATTTGGTTTCCGTGGCTGGTCGTCAGCGCCGTGCAGATTCCCGCGGCGCTCTTTGGCTCGTGGCTGTGGCAGTTTCAAGAATGGTTTTTCACCCGCCGCAAAATGGAAGCCGCCAAACGCATCGCCGATGCCAAAATACGCGAGCAGGCCGCACTGATTGACAAGGCGCATGACGCGATTTTAGTGCAGGACCTGACGGGGAAAATTATTTATGCCAATCCGAGCGCGGAAAAACTTTACGGCTGGAAGTTTTCCGAGATCAGGCCCGAGTCGGCTGCGGAAATGTTTTCGCCCGCCGCCGCTAATGCTGACAAGGCGCGCAACATCGCTGTGAAGGAAGGCGAATGGAACGGCGAATTGCAACTACAGACGCAGGCTGGACAGGTCATCACCGTGGATAGCCGCTGGACGTTGATCCGGGATGATGCCGACCAACCGAGCGGTCTGCTGCTCATCAACAGCGACATCACCGAGAAGAAAAATCTCGAGCAACAATTTCTCCGCACGCAGCGCATGAACACCATCGGCACGCTCGCCGGCGGCATGGCGCACGACTTGAATAATGCGCTTTCGCCCGTATTGCTTGGCGCGCAGTTGCTTCGTCGTAAAACCAGCGACGAAAATGATCGCAAACTGCTTTCGCTCATCGAAACCAGCGCGCATCGCGGGGCGGACATGGTGCGGCAGGTGTTGCTTTTCGCGCGCGGGCGCGGCGGTGAATTTGAAAGGCTCGAACTGGGTCCGCTCGTGAAAGAGTTGGAGAAAATGGTGCGCGAAACTTTTCCGAAGAATATCGCCGTCGAGACATTCATTCCGCGCGATCTCTGGCCGGTGCAGGGGAATCTGACGCAGTTGCATCAGGTGTTGCTCAACCTCTGCGTCAACGCCCGCGACGCGATGCCAGACGGCGGAAAACTTTCTTTTGTGGCGGACAATGTCACGCTGACGGAAGCGGAGGCGAAAGAAATTCCCGACGGTCAACCCGGAAAATTCATTTCGCTCGCCGTTTCTGACACAGGCACGGGCATGCCGCCGGAAGTGAAGGCAAAGATCTTTGAGCCGTTCTTTACGACGAAAGGCGAGGGCAAGGGCACGGGTATTGGACTGGCCACCGTCATTCGCATTTTGAAAAGTCACGGCGGATTTCTACGGGTCGAAAGCGAGGTCGGGCAGGGGACATCATTTGAAGTATTCATCCCATGTGCGCCGGAATTTTCCGTAGCAACCCAGATTAAGACTGAAGACGCCCTGCCGCGCGGCAATGGTGAATTGATTTTGGTGGCGGATGACGAGCAAGCGTTGTGCGAACTAATCGCGGCTGAGTTGACGGAATTCAATTATCGCGTCATCTCTGCAGCCAACGGTGCCGAAGCCGTAGCGCTTTTCAAACAGCACGCCGGCGAGGTGCGGTTGCTCATCACGGACAACTCCATGCCGGTGCTGACCGGACCGCAAGCCATCGCAGAAATTCGCAAGTTCAAGCCTGGTCTGCCGGTAATTCTTGCGAGCGGCGAAGGCGGCACGGGATTGGAAGGCGTGGCCGAATTGGAAAAGCCATTCGCACTCGCAGAATTGTTGAATGCCGTCAGCCGTAGCTTGAAGTGACGTGGAGTTTCATTACACTGCCATCACTGAATTGTGAACGGCAAATCCGCAACTAATTTTTCCTGCTTCATCGTGGATGACGACGTATCGTTCGCAACGATGTCAGCGAATGTTGTGCGCGAAGCAGGCGGCACGGTTACGCTGGCACATACACTTACGAGTGCGCGGGAAGTTGCTGCTGCAAAAACATTTGATCTGATTCTGCTCGATAACCACCTGCCGGATGGCAAGGGTTACGATTTTTTCAACCAGATTTCCCGCCGCAATCCCGATGCGCCAATCATCATGATCACTGGCGCGCCGGATTTGAGTGAAGCAGTTTCGCTCACGCGCAACGGGCTTTTCGAATATCTCACCAAGCCGATTTCCGTAGATGCGCTCGCAGACGCGTTGGGTCGAGTGAAGCTCCGGATGCAAACGCCCCAAACGCCAGCGACTGCAATCGAGATGTTTGGTGAATCATCTGCGATGCGCGACGTGTTGCAGCAGCTTAAGCAGGCTTCGAAGCACGCAGCCAGCACGGTGTTGCTCACCGGCGAAACGGGTGCGGGCAAAGATCTTGCGGCGCGGGTGCTGCATCAGTTGAGTTTTCCCGACGGCAAAGCGCCGTTCATCGCGGTGAATTGTGCGGCGTTGCCAGCGGAGATGTTTGAATCAGAATTGTTCGGCGCGGAACGCGGTGCGTTCACCGGTGCGGATAAAAAACGCGGCGGTCTCGTGGCAGCGGCGGCGAACGGCACTTTGTTCCTTGATGAAATTGGTGAAGTCCCGTTGGCGTTGCAGGCCAAACTGCTGCGGCTGCTGGAGGCTCGGGAATTTCGTTCGCTCGGCAGCACCGAGGCACAGCCGTTCACCGGACGCTTCGTTGCAGCAACGAACAAGAATTTGATGGACGAAGTGAAGGCGGGTCGCTTCCGCGAAGATTTGTTGTATCGCTTCGATGTATTCAGCGTGGAGTTGCCACCTTTGCGTCGCCGCCGCGCGGACATTCCAGGACTTGCGGAATTACTGCTCACCCAACTCGCGCAAAAATATAGCCGCACCAAGCCGCTGCTGACGCCGGAAGATTTGCAAAAACTTTCAGCTCATGATTTTCCCGGCAACGTTCGCGAGTTGCGCAATGTGCTGGAGCGTTCGCTGCTGAAAACTGCAGATGGCGCGAAGTGGTTGGCGCTCGATGTGAACTGGTTGAATCGTGGTTCTTCACCCACACCGGTTGCAATTCAAACTTTTGCAACCGCTACGACAATTTCTTCTGAGCCGTTGCCTGCAGACCGAAATCTTTCGCCCATCGAGGCGCAGGAGTATCGGCTTATCCGTGACACTCTGCGGGAAGCGAACGGCGGCATTCGGCGGGCGGCGACCAAACTTGGCATGTCGCCACAGGCCTTGCTGCGCCGTTTAGAAAAGTGGCCGGAACTACGGGTCGATAAAGAATAGCTTGTTCCGCTTCCGGAACATTAGTGGTCGTTGAAACCTCTTAGCTCCGCAATTCACCCAGAAACAAGCGGTGATTCACATTGGCAACGGGATTGCTAAACATAAAATTTGCCGGATGCGTTCCGGTGTTTATGCGATACTGTGCGCGGATCATGAAGTGCGGCCTGAAACTCTGGCTAGGTAGTGGCGTCCTCCGAGGCGCGGCGATGGCTTTGGTGTTTTGCGTCTTCGCAGCGATGGCGGACGCACAGGCGGCAAACTTTCAAGATTACTTCACGAATCGCGAGACGATATTCGGAACGAACGGCACGCTCCTTGGAACCAACGTCACCGCAACGATCGAAGCCGGCGAGCCGCGGCACGGCGGCAAGGCGCCGAGCCATTCGATCTGGATTTCCTGGGTAGCACCGACAAATGGCGTGGCAACTTTTGACACGCACGGCAGCAGCTTTGACACGACGATGTCCGCCTATACGTTGAGCCCGACGAACGGGACCACAGTCACTCAGCTTCATGAGGAGGCGCGCAATGACGACGATCCCGCCGCTGTGCCGACGAGTATCATTCAGATCGGTGCCATTGCTGGTCGCGCTTACGAAATTGCGGTGGACGGCTACCAAGGTGCTGCGGGTTCGGTGACGTTGAACTGGAGTTTCATTCCCGCCACCGCACCGCCTCCGATCGTCGTAAGCACGCCGAATGATCGCGCGGCGAAACAGGGCGACCCGGTGAATCTCGCCGTCAATATGTCATCCGCTGGCGGCGCGCAGTTCCTCTGGTTTTTCAACGATGTTGAAGACACGAATCAGAGCGGCACGAATTTTTTTATCGCCAGCTTGCAGCCAACGAACGTGGGGCGTTACCAGTTGCGCGTGACGGTGGGCAACGGCAACAACCGCGTGCGCTTTTTCACGACGCCCGTGGAAGTCCAAATCAACTCGGATGGCTCAACGAACACGCTCGCCGAGGATAAGCTATTTGACGCATTGCTATTTCCGCTCATCGGCGATGACGGTAGCGGGACGAATGGGGGCAATGTTTTACTCGGTTCCAAAGTTGCCATCCGCCCCGGCGGGTTGGGTGGCGGCACGCTCGCGCCGAGGATAGGTGTGGTGCGCGGCTATAACGGTAGTCAGGTTTTTAATACCACCTTCGCCACGTCTGACCCAAGCGAGCCACCGCACTGCGGCGTGACCGGTGGCGCGTCTTACTGGTTGCAATACCAGCCGCCCACCAACGGCACGATCACGCTCGACACCGTGGGCAGTTCTTACGACACGGTGATGGAGGTCTATACCTACAACGGCGTGCTCACGAGCTACACGAATCTGATTTCGCTGGCGTGCGACAACGACGGCGTCGCAACGCAGGGCGCGGCGCGTGTGACGTTTCAGTGTGTGAAGACGCGGCAATACATCGTGGCTGTAGATGGTGTGAACGCCGCTCGCGGCACGGCGTGGCTGAATTATTCGCTCAACACCAACCAGCCTGCCACTGCGCCGCTCACGTCCAGCCTGATCGTCACGCAAACTGTTTTTGTCGGTAGCACGGTGACGATTGCGCCCGCCATCACGGGTGAGCAACCGATGAATTATTCGTGGAAGAAAAACGGGACGAACATCGTGGGCGCGACCATTCCGTTCCTACAGCTTACGAACGTCACCACTGCAAACGCAGCGACCTACACGCTAAGAGTGACGAACGATCTGGGCACGATCACCATCAGCAACATCCTGCATGTCGTCACACCGATGAGTTGCGCGGTCGGCAAAAGCGGCAACAATATCAACATCACGTTCCCAGCCTCCGCGAATCTGCTCTACACCATCCAACAGGCCACGAACATCGCTGGTCCGTGGACGCAGTGGGCCGCCCCGTTTTACGGTGACGGCCAGAATTTTTCCACGAACATCGCTGGTCTCGGCACGAAATTTTTCCGCGTGCGCGTGGATTAATTTCCCTCCGTTCTTCTCTGCGTGCGCCGTCACCGGAACATTCTGTTCCGCCGCCGGAACAGCCATCGGTTCCAGTTCGCTGAAAACCCAATAAAATCAAGGTTGGCAAGGCTGCTGCTAAAGAGTCCGCAACGGATTGCCGCAACACACGGCGCGCAGTTCAAATCAACATACAACCATGAAACGAATCCACGCAGCGCTCGTATTCGCAGCCACTCTGGCCGCGACGGGCATTCAACAGCTCCACGCGCAATCGCCCGCCTCGGTTGGCATCAACACCGCCATCGAAGTCGAATATCAAACCGAACTCGGCAAAGCCTATACGCTCCAAGGTTCCACCAATTTTGTGAATTGGACCGATCTCGGCGAATACCTGCCCGGCACTGGCCGCAATGTGAATCGCATTTACTCCACCAAAAACGGCGGCGAAGTAAAATTTAATTACTACCGCCTTGCCATCGTTCCCGGCCCGACGAACGGTTTTGCGCCCTGGACGCTCGGTGGCATCAGCGTCGAGATGGATGACCAGCCCGGCGGTGACGTGACGAAGTTCGTTACAAACACCAACGGCCAGGATTTGTCCGGCGTGGACACGGATAATTTCAGCTACCTCTACAGTCGCCTCGGCGATAATGCGGCGAAGGCCGAATTGACTTACGCCTCGAACCGCACCGCGACCATCACGTTTGAATTCACCGGCCTCGGCGTCGGCACCTGGTCGAGCGATGAATTCCGCAACGGAAAATTGAAGCGCCACGATGCCGGCCCATTCCGCATCACGGGTGTGGCTCCCGTCGTCGGCAGCAACACGTTGGTGAATCCCAACGTCGTCGTTGCGCCGCCCGTCGCGCCGCCCGCACCGCCGACTACTCTTGCTGGTCTGAACTATTTCTTCCAATCCTCTGGCGTGCCGGATCGTTATGAATTTACCAGCGGGATTGCTGGCCGTGAAATTCAGGGCACACCGCAGGAAGGCACGCCAACGAACGCGTTCGGCTGTGTCTACACTGTCACGAGCGCGAGCACCGCCACGTTGCAGATCAACTTCGGCTACTACGGCGTCGGTGGCGATCGTTACGACTGCGACCTGACGTTCACGGATGGTTCCGCCGGACATTTCGTGCGCCGCACCTATCGTCGTGGCGTGTTGAAGCATACGGACAACGGCGCTTTCAGCCAGGACTCTTCACTTGGCGCTTCGGCTCCGACGGCTGGTGCTGGTAGCAGCACACCGCCGCCCGCCGTGACGAACATTCCACCGACATGGCCGCCAGTGGTCACTGCCACCGCCGCGCCGGCGCCGCTCGCGTCGCTGTCTGGAAAAACGTTCTACGTCTACACCTCGCCGTCGCCGGATCAATACCGTTTCGCCAGCACGTTCTACGGTTACGCCACGCCGAACGCAGTGCGTTCCGGTGAAGTTGAAACCGTTCCCGGCGGCAACGTCTACATGTATACCTATAGCAACACCACCCCGAACAACGCGTCACTCGTCATCACCTACGGCTACTACAACCTTGGTGGCGATCGCGAGGAATACGACCTGACTTACGTTGACGGTTCTACGTGCACGTTCAACCGCCGCCTCTATCGCCTCGGCACGCTTTACACGAATCAGGCAGGCATCTTCAGCACGAACCCGGTTTTGCCCTACGCCTACAATGCCGGCAGCGGCAACGGCGGTGGCATCACGCCGACCAATCCGCCCGCGAACACGAATCCGCCGCCGAGCAGCGCCAACGGCTACACGTTCCACATGAACACTGGCGAGAACATCAGTTGCACCAGCGCTACCGGCGGTGTGCAGGCGGACGCCACCGGCTCCTCCAACATGACCTATACCTATGGCTCAACCGGTAGCTACACCCGCACGTTTCATGTCCAGCTCAAGGCCGACAAATGGGATGACTACACACTGAACTTCAGCGACGGTAGCCACGGCTCGTTCACCCGTTTGCAATACCGCAAGGGCGTGTATTTCGACACCGACTCGAACACGTTCACCGTCACCAATCCGTGAAATGAATTCCGCGCGAAACATTTCGCCACAACCGCAGCCGGGCGCCCAGTTGGGCGCCCGGCCTCGGCAGTTGTGCGGCCCGGTTCCGCGCAGAATGCAAACGACCGTTTCAGCTAAAAAAATTCTCGTTCTATTTGTCTCGCCAATTCTGCAAACTCTCCGCGTGCGAATAATTCCAGCAATTTTGTTTCTCAGCTTGCTCGGAATCGCCATCGCCCGTGCCGAAGAAGGCAGCCGCCTCATCGAAGCTGCTGGCTCTATCGAATTTTTCTCCGCCAGCGGCACCAACTGGCTCGCTGCCACCAATGGCCTCGCGCTGCATGATGGCGATAAAGTCCGCACCCGCACCCACAGCCGAGCTGCCGTCCAGCTTTCTGATCGCAGCGTCGTTCGTCTCGATGAATTGACCACGCTCGAAATTTTGCCGCCGCGCAACGCCGAGAAGAAACGCTTCGGCCTGCCGCGCGGCTCGGTTTATTTCTTCAATCGCGAAAAACCTGCTGATGTGGAATTCGATACGCCGCTTGCCGCCGGGGCGATTCGAGGAACAGAATTCTTGCTTGAAGCCAACGACGCCAGCGGCGTTCATCTGGCGCTGATCGATGGTTTGGTTTCGCTTAAGTCCGCTGCCGAGGAAGTGAACCTTCAGCGCGGTGAAGAAGTCCGTCTCGAATCCGGCAAGCCCGCGCAAAAATCTGCGCTCGTCAACGCCACTGCCAAAATCCAGTGGGCGCTTTACTATCCTGGCATCGTCGCGCCGGAAGAATTGACTCTCACCGCCAGCGAACAAACCACCCTCGCTGAAGTTCTGAAAAATTATCGCGCTGGCGATCTGCTCGTCGCGCTCGCCGCGTGGCCGGAATCGTTCAAACCGGAAACGGACAGCGCCAGAACTTTGCGCGCGCAGCTCGAACTCGCCGTCGGTCGTGTGAGCGAAGCCGAGGCGTTGCTGAACAATGTGAACGCGACCCCCGCGTTGGCGTTGCGGGAATTGATCTCTGTGGTGCGCGGTGAAAAATCGGAGTCACCTGAAGCCGCCACATCAGCAAGTATTCAACTCGCTCGCAGCTACGCGCTTCAATCACAAGCCAATCTCCCCTCGGCTCGTGCAGCAGCCAAACGCGCGGCCGAACTCGCGCCGGAGTTTGGTTTCGCGCACGAGCGACTTGCGGAACTGGAATTTGCATTTGGCAATCGCAAGGCGGCGCTCGCGGAACTTAAGCTTGCCTACCAATTTTCGCCGCGACTGGCCTCCGCTTACGCCTTGCAAGGTTTCACGCTGCTGGAACAAGGCGAGCCGAAGATTGCGCTCACGTATTTTGATCAGGCTCGCGAGATAGATGCCGCGCTCGGCTCCGCTTGGCTTGGACGCGGTCTCTGTCTGTTGAAGCTCGGAAAATTTTCAGAAGCCCGCGCCGCATTTCAGGCCGCCGCTGCGCTGGAACCGCAGCGTAGTTTGTTCCGCAGTTACCTCGGCAAGGCCGCGAGTGAAATGGGCGATGCCAAGCTGGCGGAAAAAGAATTTCGCCTAGCCAAGGAACTCGATGGCAATGATCCGACGCCTTGGCTCTACTCGGCGCTGCATCTCTGGCAGGAAAACAAACTGAACGCCGCCATCCGCGACCTCGAAACGTCCTACGACAAGAACGACAATCGCGCCGCATTCCGTTCTCGTGAATTGCTGGACGACGACAAGTCCGTTCGTAGCGCGAATCTCGCGGTGATCTATGACGACGCTGGTTTGACCGAGGTTAGCCGTCACATCGCCGCGCGGGCGGTGACGGAGAACTACGCCAATTTCTCCGGCCATCTCTTTCTCGCGAACAGCTACCAAGCCGAACAGGATTTGAATCGCTTCGACCTTCGCCTCGAAACGGCGCGCCAGAGTGAATTACTCACAGCGAATTTGCTCGCGCCGCCGGGCGCTGGAAACCTTTCGCAGGTGTTGTCGCAGTCGGATCGGTTGAGATTCTTCGACCAGAAACCGCTTGGTGTGAGTTCGCTCACCGGTTACGGCAGTCGCGGTGATTGGAGCGAAGCGGCAACGGTGTTTGGTTCAACTCGCGGTTTCAGTTATGCGTTCGACACCGTTTATCAAAGTCTTAACGGCCAGCGCGCGAATAACGCTAGCGAGCAACGCGACTTTGCGCTGACAATGAAACAACGCGTGACGGCGGATGACGATTTGTATTTCCAGATTGGTGATTTCCATTCCGAGGCGGGCGACGTGGCTCAACATTACGATCCAAATTCCGCCGCCAAAGATTTCAGGGTCCGCGAAAAACAGGAGCCGGACATATATCTGGGCTGGCATCACGCGTGGTCGCCGCGCAGCCACACGTTGTTCCTGTTCTCTCGTTTGCAGGACGATTTTATGCAGCACGACGGCAATTCGGACCTGCTGTATCTGCAAACGCCGTTTTTTGGCAGCGGTGTGCTGGCGGCGTCTAAAGGCTCGTTGCTGCCGCTACTCGGCGGCCCGCTGGCGACGGACTTGAATAGCCGCTTCACACTTTACTCGGCGGACGTTCAACAAATCTGGGAGACGGAAAAATTTTCGCTAATTGCCGGCGGACGCTGGCAGTCGGGAACGGAAAACAACGATGCGCAATTGACCGAGGTGAACAACGGCTCGCCAAATACCGTCCTGACGCAAAACCAATCCGGCTACCTTGAACGCGGCGACATCTATGCCTATGGCTCGTGGCAGATGACGCACCAACTACGCGTCATCGGAGGCGTGGATTACAGCCACATCCGGTTCCCAAAAAATTTGGATCTGCCGCCGCTGGCTGCGGGCGAGGCGGAAAAGAATTTGGTCGCACCGAAACTTGGATTGATTTTCCAGCCGTGGGAACGAGGCGTGATTCGTGCGGCGTGGACACGTTCGCTCGGCGGCCTTTACTTCGACAACAGCGTGCGCTTGGAGCCGACGCAGGTGGGCGGTTTCAATCAAGCTTATCGCAGTCTGCTGCCGGAAAGCGTGGCGGGTCTCGTGCCCGGTTCGGAATTTGAAACCATCAGCCTTGGCTTTGACCAGTCGCTTAAGGGTGGAACATTTTTTGGCGTCGAGACGGAGCAGCTCACATCTAAAGGCGAACGCACGGCTGGCAGCTTCAGTTCGTTTGGCGCCCCGCTCCTTGGTCCGGGAACCGTCAGCCAGACACGGCAACAGTTAGATTTCCGCGAGCGCAATCTCTCGCTCTACGCCGCGCAACTGCTGGGTGATTATTTCTCTGTGAGCACACGCTATCGCTTGAGCGAGGCCAAGCTGACCACAGAATTTCCTGGCATCCCGAACACTGCCGTCGGACTCGGCCAACTGGAGCAGCACGAACGCGGAGTGCTGCACGCAGTTTCATTCGCGCTGAATTTCAACCATCCGAGTGGCGTGTTTGCGCAGTGGGAGTCATCCTGGTATCACCAGAATAATTTTGGCTACACGCCAACTTTGTCTGGTGCAGATTTTTGGCAGCACAATCTGACGGTCGGTTGGCGGTTTGCGCGTCGGCATGCAGAAATCCGCGCGGGCATTTTAAATCTCACAGACGAGGACTATCGATTGAACCCGTTGAACCTCTCGGCAGAATTGCCACGCGGGCGGACATTTGTGGCTAGTCTGCGGCTGAATTTTTAGAAGCCTTCACCTACGCTGGCGACAGGAAAGAAAATTGCGGTAAGTTGCGCAGCAGGGTGAAGACGAGCGCAAAAACCAGCAGCGGCCAAAGAAATTTTACCGGGACGAATTCCCCATCCGTCCGTCCTCGACGATGATTTAATAGCCACCAACCGGTGCGCGCCGTCAGAAAAAAAATCCCGCCGATAAACAGTGCGTTGTCATGCAGCGCGGCAGAAAAATCCCCGTGTAGTAATGCGTAGAGCGCGCGGGTCATGCCACAACCGGGGCAGTTCAGGCCGGTGAGTTTGTGAAACTGGCAGACGGGATAAATACTGTGCGTGGCGGGGTTTAAAAAAAAGACGACGGCGGCGATGACCAGCGCGATGAGACCAAGGAGGCTGACGACCAGGAAATTTACGCGCGAAATTTTTGGCGGCGCGGAATCCATTTTCGTTTAGTTCGCGATTTGCCACGGAACATGCGTGGCGTCATTGAGGAAGCCGAGCAACGTCCAGCCCAGGCTCCAAAGCAGGTTGGTGGCGGCGAGCACAATGCCAGCGATGGCAAATCCACGGCCTTCCTGCGTATTGCCGACGGCATTTAGTTGCACGAGGCCGATGATGGAGAGCGCCAGCCCGACGATGCCGAACGGCACGCAGCAGCCACAAAAACTCCACGCGAGCAGGCTGCAAATAAATCCCCAGAGCGCGAGCGGATTGGTTTTGCTCGGATGGGCGGGCGCAGGCTTCAGCCCGGTGATGACGGGCGGTGGGCTGGAAAATTCAGCAGCGAACTCCGGGAGCAGGCCGAGAAAAGTCCAATCAGTAGCCCCGGTCACGAAGATGGGTGTGCGGCTGTCCACGCGGCCTTGTTTGCGCCAGCCGCGAATCTCTTCCGCGCTGATCGGGCCGTATTGTTTACCGTCGTTGCCGACGATGGTGTAACGCGCGTTATTCATTTTCTATCACTCATTCTCGTCTTCGTGGCTGTGCTGGCCGATGTCCGAGCAAACGCTGCGTTTGGCATCGGCGATGAATTTCAAAAAGATCTTCGATGCTGGCTTGGTAAATTTTTCCTGCGCCTCAAGGATGGCGGGGCGAATATTTTTGCCGCCGCGAAAAATAAATTTGTAGAGTTGTTTTAACTCGGTGCGTTCCTCCACAGCCAGCCCGGCGCGGCGCAGGCCAACGGAATTCAGGCCACAGAGGATATTCATCTCGTGCGCGACGGTGAAAGGCGGCAGGTCTTTGCTAATGACTGTTCCGCCCTGCATCAGGGACATCGTGCCCACGCGGCAGAACTGGTGGATGGCGCAATTGCCGGAGATGAACGCGCGGTCTTGCACCTCGACATGGCCGGCGAGCAACGCGCCGTTAGCCATGATGACATGACTGCCGATGACGCAGTTGTGCGCCACATGCGAGTTAGCCATCAGAAAATTATGTGAGCCGATGATGGTGTCCTCGCCCAGCTTGGTCGGACGATGCACGGTTACGCCTTCGCGAAAGACATTGTGTTCGCCGATGCGCGTGCGGGTAGGCGTATCCTTGTATTTTAAATCCTGCGGGGCATCGCCGATGACTGCGCCAGCGTGAAATTTGTTGCCTGCGCCGATTTTGGTGACGCCCGTGAGATAAACGTGTGGGCCGACAATGCAGCCTTCGCCGAGCTCTACGTCGGCATCAATCACCGCGCATGGGCCGATGCGCACGCCCGCGCCGATTTTCGCTTTGGGATCAACGATGGCCGCCGGATGGATGCTGGCTGTGGGATGAATCATTTTGACGGCACAGCTTCACAAAGTTAAATCTCGGATTCAACTGATTTTAATGCTGGCGTGCGCTGTTCTTTTTCGTGTGTTTCGGTCGTTTCGCGGTTAAATTCACTTTGCGATGTCCGCCGCCGCCCCAGTCATTCCTGC
The DNA here is from genome assembly GCA_903847285.1 of uncultured Verrucomicrobia subdivision 3 bacterium. The sequence continues at coordinate 51,787 of CAINDH010000128.1, forward strand.
TGAAAGCGATTTCAAATCTGAAGAGACAAATTTGAAATTGCCTGAGTTGCTTTCACCTGCTGGCGATTGGGAATGCGCCAAAGCCGCCGTGGAGAACGGTGCGGACGCCATCTACTTCGGCCTCGACAAGTTTAACGCCCGGATGCGCGCGCATAATTTCACCGAGGCGGATTTGCCCAAGTTGATGGAATTTCTCCATCGCCGAGGCGTTCGCGGTTATGTCACTTTCAACACGCTTGTTTTTCAGAACGAGATAGCCGACGCGGAAAATTATTTGCGCGCGATCATCGCCGCCGGGGTGGATGCCGCCATCGTGCAGGACGTAGGCATCTGCCGGCTGATCCGTGAACTATCACCAAATTTTCCAATTCACGCCTCCACGCAGATGACCGTGACGAGTGCGGCGGGTGTGGAATTTGCCCGCGACCTTGGCTGCAACCTCGCAGTGCTCGCGCGGGAATGTTCGATTGCGGAAATAGAAAAAATAAACTCTGCACAGCGATCCGCCTATCAATTATCCACCAACAGCCTCCAACTACCCTTAGAGGTTTTCGTCCACGGTGCGCTTTGCGTCGCCTATTCCGGTCAATGTCTGACGAGCGAATCGCTTGGCGGCCGAAGCGCCAATCGCGGCGAGTGCGCACAAGCCTGCCGGATGCCCTACGATTTAATTTCCGACGGCGTGCAAGTTCCGCTGGGCGACAAAAGATATTTGTTAAGTCCACAAGATTTGGCTGGGTTGGAAGTTTTACCCGGCCTAGTTCGCGCCGGAGTGGCGTCACTGAAAATCGAAGGTCGACTCAAGGCGCCCGAATATGTCGCGAGCATTACGCGCGTCTATCGTGCTGCACTCGATAGAATTGGCCATAGAGGCATAGAGAAACAGAGCGGCGAACAAATAAAAACCTCTGAGCCTCTGCGTCTCGGTGGTCAATCTGAAAAATATGAACTGGAGATGACCTTCTCTCGCGGTCTCTTCACGGGCTGGTTCGGCGGCAATGATAACCAGAAGCTTGTCCACGCCCGCTTTGGGAAAAAACGCGGCGTCTACCTCGGCGAAATAAAAAAAATCGTGCGTGACGGCGTCATCGTGAATCTCGCCGCGCCAGTGAAGCTGGGCGACGGAATTGTTTTCGACGCTGGCAAGCCGGACGAAAAAGAAGAGGGCGGACGCATCTATGAAATTCAGGAGCTGCGTTTCACCATTCCCGGCGAGAAGGTGACCGAGTTGCGTTTTGGCTACGGGAACATTGATTATAACCGCCTACGCATCGGCGACAAAATCTGGAAGACCAGCGACCCCGAGCTGGACAAACAACTACGCCAGACTTTTGACGGCGACAAAATCCGTTACCAGCGCCCCATCGAAATTGAAGTCCATGGTCTAGCCGACAAGCCACTGACGCTCATCGCGCGCGATGAAGAAGGTCATATCGTCAAAGTAGAATCCACCATGCTGCTGGCTAAGGCAGAAAAAGTTCCGCTGACCGAAGAAAAATTGCGCGACCAGCTGGGGCGCCTCGGTGGCACGCCTTTCAGGCTTGGCGGGTTGAAAAATTTTCTGAGCGGCGAAGTGCTGGTGCCCGTCAGCGAATTAAATCGCCTGCGCCGAGATGCCGTTGCCGGGTTGGAAAAACTCCGCGCGCAACCGAAGCGTTGGACGCTGAATGAATTCAGAAGTCAGAATTCAGAAGCCGGCCGCTCAAGCCGGCTAGCTTTGGCTGACCCGCAGCTCATCGTCCTTGTCCGAAACGTTGCCCAACTTGACGCCGCGTTGCAATGTGGCGTTGAAACAGTCTATTGCGAGTTTGAAGACCCGAAAAAATACCGGGAGGCCGTGACAACCTTCTACACTGCGCGCGGCTGCTCGGTTCCATCCTCTATTCTCAATCCGCTATCTGCACCCGGCATTTTCTTGGCTCCGCCACGCATTTTCAAGATGGGCGAAGATTGGATTTTGAATCTCGTCAAATCCGCCAACGCCGACGGCATCCTTGTTCGTAACTACGAGCATCTGAAGTTTTTTGCCGACACGCGGCGAGTCGGAGATTTTTCGCTCAACGTGGCGAACCGCATCACGGCGGACTACTTCAAAAATCGTTTCTGCCTCGAACGCGTCACCGCCAGCTATGACCTGAATGTTTTGCAACTCGACGCGCTGTTGCAATCGTCGCCGCCGGAATGGTTCGAGGTAACGATTCACCAGCACATGCCGATGTTTCACATGGAGCACTGTGTGTTCTGCGCGTTTCTTTCCAAGGGTAAGGATTACCACGACTGCGGCCGCCCCTGCGATAAGCATGAGGTGAGATTGCGCGACCGCACCGGCGCGGAACATCCGCTCAAGGCCGACGCCGGCTGCCGCAACACCGTTTTCAATTCGCAAGCGCAGACCGGCGCGGAGTTCGTGGAACGGCTGCTTACACTCGGCGTCAAAAATTTCCGCGTGGAATTTCTGAATGAATCTCCTGATGAAGTTGTTCGCACCATCACCAAATACCGGCAGCTTCTGCGCGGTGAAATTTCCGGGACGACGCTGTGGCGTGAACTAAAACTTTTCAACCAACTCGGCGTCACGCGCGGCCAGATGGCTGGGTGACTTTACGCGCGGCTAGACAATCTCCACCGGACACTTCGGCAGCGCATCCAGAAACGCCTGGCCGTATTGCTTCGTCAAAATGCGGTTGTCCAAAACCACCACGATGCCAGTGTCCGTCTTCGTGCGGATCAATCGACCAACGCCCTGGCGAAATTTCAAAATCGCTTCCGGCAAGGAAAATTCGCCGAAGGAATTTCCGTCGCGCGCTTCAATCGCCTCAATACGCGCCTCGATCAGCGGATGATCTGGCACTGCAAATGGCAGCCGTGTGATGATGACGTTGCTTAATGCTTCGCCCGGCACATCCACGCCCTGCCAAAAACTGTCCGTGCCGAAGAGCACTGAGTCCACATCCGTCTTGAACTGTTCGAGCATCGTCGAGCGTGGTGTGCCCGTGCCTTGCACAATTAATTCCAAGCCGAGATTGGTAAAGAATGGCTGCATCCGGTCGGCGACTTCCTGCATTAACTTGTAGCTGGTGAACAACACGAACGCTTTGCCGTGCGTCTGTTTAATGAAATGTTCCACCCAATGAATCAGCGCGTCGGCATAACCAGCCTCGCGGGGATCAGGCATTTTTTTTACGGTGAACAATTTCATCTGCCGCTCGTAATCGAACGGCGTGCCGACTTGCAACTGCGTGGCGGATTCGCAGCCGACGCGGCGGGCGAAGTAATTCAGGCCACTTTGCTTCGCGATGGATTTTGTTCTGGAATTCGGGTTTTCAGATTTGAGATTGACGGAGGTCGCTAGCGTTGCACTAGTCATAATGACGCTCGTGTCGCTCTCAAACAAGCGACGGCGCAGATACTCGGCCACATCCACCGGCGCGGCGTTGAGCGACAGATTACGTTGTGATTTGCCGCCGCGTTCCACCCAGTAAACATGGTCGTCTGCCTGCTGGCTCAAAAACTCGGCTACCTCAATTTTTAATTCGCCCAGCCGCCGGTTGCACTCCACGAGTTCCTGGCCGATTTCCTTGTCTTCACTCGTCTTCACCAGTTCGCTCACGGCTTCGCGCAGGCGCTGGATGGGCAACGTTACGTTGTCGTTCACTAGTTCCGCGCGCCGGATGCGCAACTCTTTCCATTCACGCTTGGTGGCGCGAGACTCCGTCGAGCCGAAGCTTTTTTTCGGGGTCGTTGTTTGAATTTCTTCGCAAGCCTTTTCAACGTTCTCAAAAAATTTGTCCGACTCGCTCAAGATTTCCGCGACGAGTTTCACCGCATTGCCCTGACGTAGCGTGGCCAGCAGACCTTTTTCTGTGCGCGGATTCCACAGCCGGTTCAGCGAATAGCGAACCTGTCCGCTCGATACGCTCAAGCCGATGTGCCGCGACGCGACACTTTCCATCGTGTGCGCCTCATCAAAAATGATGAAGTCATTTTTGAAAAGAATGCCGCCCTCCATTTCCTCATCAACGCCGCCGAGCAGCGTAAAAAAAAGCGTGTGATTCAGAATCACCACGTCCGCCGACAAAATCCGATTCCGCACGCGTTGGAAAAAACAGGCCTCATGGTCACGTGCGAAATCAGATTGATGCCCGCACGTTTTCGGAGAACAGAGTCCGCGCTCGGAGCAGACTTGCGCCCAGACCTTCTGGTCCGGCTCAATGGAGAAGTCTGACAAGCTGCCGTCCTTGGTCGTCTTGGACCATTCGTAGATGCGTTGTAATTCCTCAGCCTCGGACGACGTGAATAAATTCCCGGACTGCTGCATCGCCTTTTGCAGGCGGCGTGTGCAGAGATAATTTGCGCGGCCTTTGAGCATGGCATAGCTGAACTTCACCTGCTCCGATAACGAACCGAGCACGCCCGTGAGCATGGGCAGATCTTTTTCCGTGAGCTGTTCCTGGAGATTGATGGTGTGCGTGGAGATGATGGCTTTCTTTTTCTGCGCCACGGCGAACAGGATAGAGGGAATCAGATACGCCAGAGATTTGCCGACGCCCGTGCCTGCTTCGACGGCAAGATGTTCGCGGTTTTGCAACGCCTGCGCCACGGCCATAGCCATTTCCTGCTGCTGCGGGCGGAACTCAAAATTGCTCGCCTTGGAAAGAACGCCCGTCGGCGAAAAGATTTCTTCGACTTGAGATACCAAATCGCTGCCACTCGGTTGAACTTCGGAAAGTGAAATCATTTACTCAAGGACGCGGCGGCGTTGCTGGCGGCTGGCTTATTTTCCGTGCTGGTTTTGACACGGCCAGAGACTAGGCCAAAGCTCGCCAACGGAAAACTCATTTTGCCGAAATACCTGTGGAACTTGATCGCTGGTTTTGATAAAACGATGCAAATCAGTCAAGGGCATCGCTATGAAATCCACAAAAATTTCTTTCAAACGCGGCGCGTTTTTTCTTCTGGCCGCCATGTTCACCACCGGGCTGTCGGCGGCGGTGGTCACCAACGGTTGGGACGGTGGCGCGACCACCGGCTTCTGGACGAACTCGCTGAACTGGAGCAACAACGTTGCGCCGGCCAACGGCTCCGCTCTGTTTTTCCCCGCCGGCAAGCCGCGCCTGACCAGCACCAACAACGCCGCCGCGCCGAATGCGTTCACACTGTTTTCATTCGGCGGCTCGAACTATGTCTTCTACGCATCGGCGGGGTTCACCATCACAAACGGCATTTACAATTATCCAGTCAGCGGAACAAACAGCTTGAACGCACCGCTGACTCTGGGTGGCACTACGGTATTGCTGGACGATAATAATTCCAATGACGTGCTCATCGTGAACAGCAACGTGACGTTGAATGGCCATACGTTGCAAGCCTCGCCAAAAGGGACGGTGATTGTGAACGACGACATCACCGGCAGTGGTTCGGTGACGCTGACGGACGTGGGATCGCTCCTGCTAAACGGCAGCAACACATTCAGCACGCCGCTGACTTTGAGCAACGGCACGCTCGGCGGCACGGGCTTCGTTCCGGGCATCAACGGCACGGGCGGGCAGGTCAATCCGGCGGGCATTGGCAAGCGCGGAACGCTGCATTGCAACGGCGACTTGAAGTTGAACGGCGCGGACGTGTCGCTGGATTACAGCTCGGGGGTTGATCAAATCCAAGTCAGCGGCAATGTGACGCTGACCAACAGTTCACTCCTCTTCAATCAGATCACTCCGTTCAATGGCACTGTTGTGATTATCCAAAACAATGGAACCAATCCCGTGGGCGGCACATTTCTCGGCCTGCCAGAAGGCGCGGTTTTCACCAACGATTCCAGCATCATACAAATCTCCTATCGGGCCAACACCCAAACCAATGACGTGCAGCTCACAGCTGTCGGTTACGTCAACTATGTGTGGGATGGTGGCGGCACGGATAATTACTGGGACACCGCTACCAACTGGGCCGGCAATCAGGCGGCATTCTCTCGTGGCTACCTGACGTTTCCCGGCGGCGCGGCGCGGCTTAACAACACCAACCGGACCGGCAGCTTTGTGGCCGGGAGCATCCTGTTCACCGGCTCCAATTATGTGCTGACAACTTCGGTGACGCTGAGCGTTGACAATGGAATCACCAATGCCATCAATGGCAAATCCAACACCATCGCCGGAAACGGAACTCTTTCCCTGCACACATCAGCCGTGAATCTCGTTACAACCAACGCGCAAGCCACGCTGCAATTCGAGAGTGGCGCATTGAGTCTCAATAATAATTCCGCCGTCGTTTCTGGTGCGGGCAAAACCGTCATCAATTCCACGTTGAGCAGCGCCGGCGGCATCATCGCCAACGGCAGCGGCCCGCTTTATCTGAATGGCAACAGCGCGGTCGCCATCGCTCTGGCCGCGACCAACAGCTCGCAGGTCTTCCTCAACGGCACTTGGTCGGGAGCCACCGCCCTCGCACAGGTATATTCCGGCTCGACGCTGGGCGGCACTGGCGAAGTCGCCAACCTGACCGTTCACAGCGGCGGAACTTTGGATCCGGGCACGGGCGGGCCGGGATTGTTTGCCGTGACGCCGGGTAATTTCATTTTGGAAAGTAATTCCATTTTCAGCGCCGACCTGAACGGCACCGCCGTCGGTGAAGCGGATCAGGTTTCTGTCTTCGGCAATCTTATCATCAGCAACGCGACCTTGAATTTGAATGAAGGTTTTGCCCCGTCACCCGGCGACGCCATCACGCTCATCCAGTTCCAAGGTGGCGGCACTGCGTCTGGAACCTTTGCTGGCCTGCCGCAAGGTGCGCTGTTCACCTTAGGCAGCGGCAGCATTTATTACATTACCTATCAGGACGGTTCCGGCAGCGATGTGGCGATTCATTACGTCACCGCCGTGTCCACCGGTGTGACGCGGCAGTGGTCTGGCGCGGTGAACGGCTACTGGAGCAACGGCGGCAACTGGGTCGGCGGCATCGCGCCGCAGCCGGGCGACAGCCTGAATTTTCCGCCCGGACTGGCCGCCGCAAAAATGGTCACCACGAATGATTTTACCACGCCGGCGCTGATCAACTACCTGACCGTCGGTGGCACGAGCTATTCCTTTTACGGCATGTCCAACGCCGCTGCCGTCTTGGCGGGCGGCATGGCGGTCACCAACGAAGTGGGCAGCACCTGCAATTTTTTCCTGCCGGTGCACCTGACCGCTTCCCAGACATTCACCGCCTCAAATTCATGTTACGTCTATTTCCAGACCAAAGCCCCGGTCAGCTTGCACTCCTCGGATTTGCTGTTGTCCGGTCTTGGAGATTTTTATTTTGTAGCCCCCGTCAGCCGTGACAGTGGCGGAAGCGGAACCATCACCAAGAGCAGCGGTGGTTCCTTGAACTTTTATGGGGCAAACTCGTTCGGTAATTTGAACATCAACTCGGGATTCGCCTTCTATAGTGGCACCCACGTTGCAGGCTGTGTGTTAAATTTGCGCTCCAACTCTTTTCTGATTGTTGGGTCTGATTCTGTGGTGCCCGGCATCGCTGCCCAAAGCGGCACAATCAGTTCTCTAGCTTCGGCTGGGGTGAATGGCAATTTTACCTTGAGCAGTAACACAATTTTAACAACCGCCATCAATAGCGGCTGCCGCTTGTCTGTCACCGGCAGCGTGAATCTGGCCAGCGCAATGCTTTCCATCTTCAGTGCGTTTTCAGGCGCTCCCGGCACGATTTACACAAACATCCTAAACGACGGCGCGGACGCAATCGTCGGCACGTTCACCAACCTGCCCGAAGGCAGCCTCCTCCAGTCGAATAACGTCCCGCTCCGCATCAGCTACATCGGCGGCAGCGGCAACGACCTCACCTTCACCGTCCTCGCCAAACCTAGTTTCACCAACGCAACTGTCTTGAACAACAAGCGCATCCAACTCGCTGGCACGGGCGCGTCTAACCAGCCTATCATCATCCAAGCCTCCACGAATCTGAGCCAGTGGCTCGACCTCACCACCAACAGCGTCACCGGCGGCGTCTTTTCCTTCACGGACAGCAACGCGCCCAGCTTCACCCGCCGTTTCTATCGCGCCAAGTTCCAGTGACCGCCTGAAGCGGTTGGGATGTGGAAAATTAAAGCCGCCAGACACAGCCAAACGTCGCGGCCAATATGTAATTGCCTGAATCGCAGGCAAGCGCTTTTCCCGGCGCCGACATTTTCCACCGCCCGCTTTCCGCTTTTCTTTTCCCGCCATTTTCATAATTTGCGCCATGCCTTCATTCGACATTGTTTCGCAGGTCAACTCGATGGAAATCGAGAACGCCGTCAACCAGGCCAAAAAAGAGTTGGCCAACCGCTTCGACTTCAAGGGGAGCAAATGGGAAATCATTCTCGAGAAAACTGAAATTAAACTTACCGCCGACAACGAGTTCAAAGTCGCTACGCTGAACGAGATTGTCATCGGCAAACTCGCCAAGCGCGGCATCTCCATGAAAAGTGTGGAGCAGTGCGACCCCGATGTCTCGCCGCTGGGGCACGCGCGCCAGAGTATCAAAATCAAGAATGGCATCGAGAGTTCCGTCGCCAAGGAGATCGCCAGCTACATCCGCGAAAGCAAGCTCAAGGTCACGACGCAAATCCAGGGCGACGAAGTGCGCGTGCAAGGTAAGAGCCGGGATGATTTGCAAGCGGTCATCGCCGCTGTGCGCGTGTATGAATTTTCCGTGGCCGTGCAGTTTGTGAATTTCCGGGATTGAGCAGCTTGGCGTGGCCGTTGGTGTGTGGACATTGGCGTTCTTCATGGGAGCCGTGAATTTGTAACGCGATTCGAATCATTGATCGCAGCGAACTGACTGCTGGTGAATCACCCGGTTGGCAAACGAATATCAGTCGCAGCACCGTGGCGGCTACCGATATGAAAAACATTTGTGTCATTTCGCTTTGTATCAGTGCCGCTGCGCTGCTCTTGACTGGTTGCGCCACCAGCGCTGCCGCACCAACCTCATTTGCTGACAAGCGCCCGCGCGTCATCGTCTCGACCGACATTGGTGGTACGGACTTTGATGATTTTCAATCCATGGTCCACCTGTTCGTTAATGCAGACAGGTTTGACATCGAAGGCATCATTTCATCGCCCTACGGCCCAGGCCGCAAGGAGCATATTCTCAAAGTCATCGACGCCTACGAGCACGATTACCCGAACTTGAGATCGTATTCCGACAACTACCCCACGCCCGGTGCCTTGCGCGCGATCTCCAAGCAGGGCGCGATTGATTCCGCGCGGCTTGGTGGTTTTGGTCAGCCCAGCGAAGGTTCGCAGTGGATCATCCAATGTGCCAGGCGGAACGACCCGCGCCCGCTGTGGATTCTGGTGTGGGGCGGAATTGACGATCTCGCGCAGGCGTTACACGACGATCCTTCCATCAAGTCCAAGATTCACGTTTATTTCATCGGCGGCCCGAACAAGAAATGGTCCGCTACTGCCTACGACTACATCGCGCAGGAACATCCCGACCTTTGGATTATCGAGGCGAACTCGACTTATTACGGCTGGTTTGTCGGCGGCAACCAGAGTGGCGAATGGGGCAATGACGCGTTCGTCGACAAGCACGTCATCGGTCGTGGCGCGCTGGGCGATTTCTTTGCGGGGTTGAGTTTCGGCGGTAAGGCCCGCCCCACCGTCAAGATGGGCGATACCCCGTCGCTCGTTTATCTGCTCGGCAAAACGCCGGACAATCCGTCGCAAGCTTCTTGGGGCGGACAATTCGTGCGTGCGTGGGATCGTCCGCGTTACGTCTTTGACAACGCGCAGACGAATCCGCCGACTGCTGCCGCGCAAGTGGAAACTTACGCGGTCGTGGACATCATTTATCGTCCCACACAACCCGCGGCGGCGGATGCCCGAGCGGTCCTGGCGGTGGACAAACAAGATGTCTCCGGCTTCGTGGATGACGCCGGGGCCTGGCATTTTGTCCTTTCGCCCAAGCAGGCGAAAACTTGGAGCTACACAATCAAGAGCACGATTGCCTCGCTGAATGGTCAGACGGGTAGCTATACATCCATCGGGCCAATCCCGCCGAAAATGGCTAAGCCCTCGCCGCGTTATCCGAACTGGTGGACCGATAATCTTGACCCGGCGCTAGCCGATGAAGGCCATCAAGGGGCCAAGACCGTGAACCGCTGGCGCGAAGAATACCTCCGCGATTTCGCCGCGCGCATGGAGCGCTGCCAAACGCCGGCGTCTAAATAATTCCGCAATACCTATGAAATCCAAAACCAACAAGCTGGGCCTCACCGCATTGGCGCTGCCGCTTACCCTCGTCAACGCACAGCCAGTATCGTCCGTGAATGTGATGCCGGTTGCCGTATAGACAGCTCCGGATTGCGGGTTGATTGGTTATCAACTCGTCGCGGCCGCTGCCTTGGTGAATCACGTCGCCGAATTTTTAGGGGCAGGCAAGGGGCCGCTACAACGACACCTTGATGCATGTTCTTTTTGCTGTTAACTCATCTTCATAACTATGAAACATCGCCTGTTTATTTTGCTGATTGCCGCCTTCGTCTTTGGCGTTTGCGCCCACTCCATGTCGGCGGACAAATCTCGCGTCTTCGTTCTCACCGACATCGAGAACGAACCGGATGACGCCATGTCCATGGTGCGGTTTCTCACCTACTGCAATCAGTGGAACGTGGAGGGACTCGTCGCCACGACCTCCATTCACCAGCAGAACAAAACCGCTTCGTGGCGCATCCGCGAAATCGTGGACGCTTACGGTCAGGTGCGTGACAACTTGCTCATCCACGAACCCGGCTATCCTACCACCAACGATCTCGCCTCCATCATCAAGGACGGCCTGCCTGCCTACGGCATGGCCGCCGTCGGCGTAGGTCATGATTCACCCGGTTCAGAATTGCTCATTCGCGCCGTGGATAAGGATGACGCGCGTCCGGTTTGGGTGACGGTTTGGGGTGGCCCAAATGTTTTAGCGCAGGCGCTGTGGAAAGTCCGAGCTTCACGCACGTCCGATCAGCTTGGGAAATTTGTCGCCAAGCTTCGTGTCTATACCGTCTCCGATCAAGATGACAGCGGGCCGTGGATTCGTAAGAACTTTACGAATCTTTTCTACATCGCCAGTCCCGGATTCCATACGCTTGGCGGCTATCACAATGCCACCTGGACCGGCATCAGCGGCGATAATTTTCACGGACGCTTTACCGGGGCGGATTCCAACATCGTGAGCAATCCCTGGCTTGATCAACATATCCGCAGCCAAGGCCCCCTTGGTAAACAATATCCCTTCATGAAATTCCTGATGGAAGGGGACACGCCAACGTTTCTGTATCTCATCAATAACGGCCTCGGCAGTCCCGAACATCCCGACTGGGGCAGTTGGGGCGGGCGTTACGAATTCGGCACGCCGTCGCTGCGAAAATGGCATCTGGAAGCTGAGACGCGCCCGTTATGGGCGGATGCGCAGGACGAAGTGCTCGGCGTGGACGGCCTGTGGCACACCGGCAACAAGGAAACCATCTGGCGTTGGCGCACGGCGTATCAAAACGATTTTGAGGCGCGCATGAACTGGAGCGTCACGACCAATTACTCGGGAGCGAATCATCCGCCCGTCGCCAAGCTCAAACACGCGAACGAACTGACGGCCAAGCCCGGCGACGTTGTTCAATTGAGCGCCGAAGGCTCGACCGACCCTGACGGCAACGCACTTTCTTACCGATGGTTTTACTACGGAGAAGCCGGCACGTTTACCGTGTCGAGCGGACGCACCGGCGAGCCGCTCCAGATTGAGCACGCTGACCAGATGAACGCTTCGTTCCCCGTGCCCGCCAAGTTCGGCAAAGCAGGCACGCTGCACATCATCCTCGCTGTGACCGACAACGGCACGCCCGCGCTTACCCGTTATCAGCGCGTCATTGTCACCGTGAATCCCTAAAGTTGATTCGCCGCAATTCATCTTGAAGATGGCAAAAATGATTTCACGCTCGCGCCGCCGATGGCGTGGGATACGCCGCGTCCTCGCGATGCGTGATGGCGATGGCGATGGCGATGGCGATGGCGATGGCGATGGCGATGGCGATGGCGAAAAATTCGGGCTGGATTCCTCCCGCCGTAACGCGCGCATGTGTGAAATTACTGGCTTGCCAGTGAAGTCAGGGAAAAAGAGTATTGACCAAACGACGACTCAACTTTTATGAAACCAATCCAAGTCCCCAATAACGGCGGCAAAGCCGTCAACATCCTTGGCATCCCCATGTTCATCCGCGTGCATGGCCGCGACACGGACGGCATCGTGGCGGTTGTCGAATCGCACGACGTGCCGGGTGGTGGACCGCCCCCGCACATCCACCATCGCGAAGACGAGACGTTCCAGATTCTCGAAGGCGATTACGAGTTCACCATCGGTGGCCAGACCATCCTCGCCAAATCTGGCACGACTCTGTTTGCCCCGCGCGGCGTCGCCCACACCTACCGTTACCTCGGCCAGACTCCGGGCAAGCTCATGTGCACGATCACACCCTCGGGCTTCGAAGGTTTCTTCGAGGACATCGGTGCGCTTAGCCCGCAGCAACAGCAGGACATCCCGCGCCTGCTGGAGATCGCGAAAAAATTCGGGCTCGAGATCCTGCCGCCGCCAGGCGCGTGAACCATTACCCCGCATGCCGGGTCAATGGAGCAACAGAGCAAAGCCGCCGGTGACGGCCAGCAGATGCAGCCAGAGCACGATGACTTGAACCTTGTTCAAGCCGCGCGACCCTTCGTTGTCGCCGGAGACCGACGGATCCGGCCCCAGCAACTTGTCAAAATTCTTGAACAGAAAATATCCACCGACCAGCGTGCCGATGAACAGCACCCCAAAACCAAGCCGGACGACGGACTCAACACTCATGCGGATAAAATAAAGATGATCCGGCGATAAATCCACACCGATGGTCATCGCGGTAGTCTCTCGAATGTAACTCCAAAAAAGTTGACTCCGTATCGGGTTCGAGAAAAACTCCCCAAGTCAGTCCGGTCTCCATCGTTCATGGGGAATCAACAACGGGTCTTTTCAATCGGTCACACCTTGTATCATCAACCATCTACACTCGAAAACTATGCCTGAATACGACCAAAACTTTCTGGGGGTCGCTCTGCCGCTGCCCAATTTCACCCCCGCGCGCGTCGCCGACATCGTGCCGCCGTCTCCACAACTTCCCGGCGGTCTCGCCGCCTATCCGAACTACGCCGTCGTCACCGACAAGCGGTTTCGCGCGCCCGCGTTCGCCGTGCTCCACCTGGATCAGGCCAAGCTGATAACAACCACGCGCAGCAGCACATGGAAGATTGATTCGCGCGTCAGTGCCGAGTGGCAACTCGACAATTCCTATTACGCGGACGTGAATGGCGTGGAGAACCCTTGGGACAAGGGCCACATGGCTGACCGTGAAACGGCAGCGTGGGGTGATACTCCGGCCATCGCGCAGGAATGTGCCGACCAGACCTTCTATTACGCCAACGCCTGCCTGCAGCATAAGAATCTGAATCGCGACGAATGGCTGGCGCTTGAAACCTGGATCTTGAAACTCGACATCGTGAAGAACGGACGGCTCACCATTTTTGCCGGGCCGATTTTTGGCGACCACCCGCGCACCGTCACGCCGGAAAAACGCCTCGCCGCGACCGTGCCCGCCGGTTTTTTCAAGATCGTCTGCTTCATCAATTCTACGACCAACCAGTTCGATGTCCGCGCGTTCATCATCTATCAGGATGCCGACGCCATCTCGGAAAAACCGGGACGGAAGACTTTCAGCTACACCAAATACCAAGTCACCGTCACCGAGATCGAGCAACTGACCGAACTGCGTTTTCCCGATGTGGTCCGCGAAAAAAACCCGCTACTGTTCCATCCCGACCGGACCGCCGGAAAAAAGCTGAACGTCAAAAGTTTCCCTGAGCGCGTGGACATCAACCAGCCCGAGGACATCATCCATCCCGGCGACCCGCGCACGCATGTGGCGGACGATAGCTCGGAAGTATATATCGCATCCGCGCTCGTCAGTCCGACCGGCGGCGGTGAGGAATGGGTCTCACTGGCCAATTACGAGAACAAGCCCGTGAGCCTCGCAGGTTGGAAACTTGTAGATCGCGCCAGCCACGAACTGAAATTGAGCGGCAGCATCCCCGCCGGCGGCAGCGTCGTGTTGCGTGGCGCAAAGCTGCGCCCGATCCGCCTGCCCGACACCGGCGGGCTGCTCACATTGTTCAACGCTCAGGGCGACCGCATTGACCGCGCAGATTATACCAAGGAGGAAGTCGCCGCGGTGCGGCGTGCCGCTGGAAAGAAAAACCAGCCGCTGAACTTCCAGAACTACCGCCTCGGCCTGAAGCCGAATTGATGGCAGCCCGATCCGCAGCCCCAGCGGGGCGACATATTTGTAGTTGGCAAAACGAAAATGAATTCAAGCTCCGTAAGGAGCGGCATATTTCGCCCCGACGGGGCTTGAGATTTATTTGGTGCGGAAGTTCTACAAAGATTTCGCTCCTGACGGAGCTTGGAGCGATGAGTCCGCAGCAACCGCAGGACATCTCGCGACGCTTCTTTGTTTGCGGACAATGTTCGCTTACATGTTTGCAATGCGCGATTTTAATTCCCTGAAGCGAACATTTAATTCCGCGCCGTCCGCTTGAATGCGGACCATGCCTGCAAACGTGCGTTTGATACCGGATTTTAATTCCATCACGTCCGCATTGAATCCCATGCCGTCCGCATGTAATCGGGTGACGCCCGCTTTGAATCCGGCGTTGTCCGCTTACGATTCCCCAACGGCAGCAAACAAGTAAACCTTGTCCGCAAGGAAGCGAAAGGTGTCCGCAGTCTTGAAAACTTCGTTTGTAACCTAGCGGACGAAGTTTGCAAGACTGGAAACCCCGATAAAACCGTTGTTTTGGCGTTTTTCAGGATTCTTGGAGAAAATCGGTTCTCTGGTGGCCGTCTGCAAAGACCATCCCGCGCGGGATGGAGATGGTGAAAAAATTCGGGCTGGAATTTCCGTCGCTCGAGATGTAAGAGTAAATCTTTCGCGGCGAGGAAAATTTATGATCAACAAAAAGGCAAAGAATACCATCTGCGTTTGGTTTAACAAAGATGCGGAAAAAGCAGCGCGCTTTTACTCCGCTACTTTCCCAAACAGTAAAGTCACAGCTATTCACAAAGCACCGGGCGACTTTCCCGGTGGCAAGAAGGGGCAAATTCTAACCGTGGAGTTCACCGTCTGCGGCATACCCTGCGTGGCTATCAATGGCGGGCCGCAATTCAAACAAACCGAGGCGTTCTCCTTCCAGATCGCGACGGATACGCAGGCGGAAACAGATCGCTACTGGAAGGCGATCGTCAGCAACGGCGGACAGGAAAGCCACTGCGGCTGGTGCAAGGACCGCTGGGGAATCTCCTGGCAAATCACGCCGCGCGTGTTGATGGATGCGCTGGCGGCCGGCGGCACTGAAGCCAAACGGGTCTTCGCCGCGATGATGGAAATGGACGAGATTGACATCGCCAAGATCGAGGCCGCCCGCCGCGGCTGATGGGAACGACGGCGTTTGGGTCAGATGCGCGGACCATCATCGCCTCAGATTGGGTGGAAACCGTTCTTTCTCCTTCCGCCAATCGGCGCGAATTCCTTCCTGTCCCACGGATAGCGCGACAATTCCGCCAACAATCGCGGCGTTTGTGTCGCAGTCTCCACCACCCGAAATTGTCAGCGAGAGAGATCCGACGTAGTTGTCGAGATGATGGGCAGCACACCAAAGCGCGAACGGAACGGTGTCTGGTGCAGTAACGAGTGAACCATTGCCGAGAGCTTTTGCGACAGCTTCGACTGGAATTGTCACCGGTGTTTGCGATGCAATGAGAATACCACGACGGACTTTGCTCTCAGGCGTGGAGTCGAGAACAGCTTCGAATAATTTTGGAAAGCGCGCAGCCGAATCATCTTCTCGCAACCGCCAAGCCATCGCAGCGGCGATGGCCACGGCTATCGTGCCAGCAATGCCTTCGGTGTGAGTGTGAGTGACGAGCGCAGATGCTCGCGCTTCTTCAACAATGCGGGGTAAATCATCTGCGAAGTAAGCACCGAGCGGAGCGACCCGCATTGCGCCGCCGTTTCCCATCGAGCCTTGCCCTCCAAACGCAGAAGCTGCGCCCTGACGCCAATCGCCGCCACGAATGATTTCGTTCATCTGCATTCGCGTCATGCTCCCGTAACCTCGGTCGGGTTCGCGCTCGAATCGCCATGCAAATCGGCGGGCGAGTGCGTTCTGATGAATGTGACCGTAGAGCTTCAGCACTTCGACAATCGAAAGCGCCATCTCCGTGTCGTCGGTGTGAAACCACGGCCCGGAAGGCAATCCACGCTCAATGATTCGAGCCGAATCGGCATGACGATATGCGAGCATCTCGCCAATAGCGTCGCCGATGGCGAGTCCTTCGAGTGAAAGCAGAGAGCGCTGCATCCGCTCTGAATGGTCCGGCGGTTGCCGAAAGACTTCGCGACGAGGCGAATGTGTCAGCATTTCGCGCGCTTTCGGCAGCCAAAGCTTGCGAACCCAATCGTCACCGATTGGTCCGACGCGATCCACATTCCAGCCCGCAAATCTCAACTCGTTGTGCATTGACCATGCGCGGTCTGCGTTTGTGGAGTGGATGATGACGGGGCAAAACGCAAAATTGCTCGCAAGCAGTTTTGCCACATCGAGTCCTGTGCCCGGGTCGCATGTAGCGCCGGGCTGCGGATTCAAATCGTGGTCGAGCGAAACAAGATGAGTGCTGTCGAAGAACTCCTCACATTCGGTGAGCATCGTCGGTGCGTCGCGCCAGACACGCATTTGCCATTCTTCGCCGAGTTCACGAAGGATGGATTCAAACGCGGCGATTCGCTCATCATTGTCTTCGAGCAGAAGAAGTGTTTTCACGTCGGCTGCTACGGGTTGAAAAGCTTTTCTACCTTCGCCTTCACGCTTTCATCCATCTTGATGAGCGGCGGCCAGGCGCGTTTAAAACCCTCGCCCGGAATTTTCTTCGTCGCGTCAAAACCCATTTTGCTGCCGCTGGCGATTTCGCTCGTCGCGTGGTCGAGCACGTCGGACGGGCCTTTGGTGAAGATGCTGTCGCGCTGCGGATCGGTGTTGGCCGTGAGATGGAACAGCACTTCGCTCGTGTTGTGGACGTTCACATCGGCGTCCACCACCACGATGTATTTCGTGAACATCATCTGCCC
>CAINDH010000129.1 GCA_903847285.1 uncultured Verrucomicrobia subdivision 3 bacterium
ATCGAAAAGATCAACCTTACCACCGGGCCGATGAGCATCACCGGCTCGACGCGGATGCAGGCGACTTCAATCCAGCTGTGCGTCTTGCTGGCGATTTTGGAAATCGTCGCCCGCGAACTTTCCGGCCAGAAATCGGCGGAGGTCGCGGCGCACTTTCTTGCCAGGCTGGAAGAGCTGTTCAAAAATCTGCGCTCGCCGGAGCTGCTGGAGGCGCTGGCAAAAATCGTCGCGCTGGAGGAATCCGTTTATCGCAGCGGACACCGGAACAGCTATTTTGCCGATCGCCTGGGCATTGATGTTTTGACGGACACGACCGAGCGTTCGCCCAACTATTGCACGCCGCCGTTCCGCAAATTTGACGACGCCACGGCCGCCGAATCCTGGGCATTTTTATTTTTGCCCGGCGAGCGGACGGCGGATGCCTGGCGCAACATTCTCAAACGCGAACCGCGCTGCGTGGCGTGGACTGAAGCGGAAATCCGCGGGCTGGTGGAGGCGGCGAAAGTGGAACGCACGCTGGAAATCGTCGGTAAAATCAGGGCGACGGAGTTGCTGCGCTACAAAATTGACCACCACGGCCTCCGGCATCGGTCGCTGGGATTGAAGGACAGCGCGATTGCCGTGATGGCGGCGGGGGAGAAGCCGTCGGCGAGGCAATTTCAACTGGACCAACTCGCTACGGCGCAAAAGAACCAGGCGCAGACCGGCTTGATTTATTTTGGCGCGGAACGGGCGGGCGATCTTCCGTCGGCCGCCGGGATTTCAGTTCTGGTATCCGTGCCCGAAGCGAATTTGCTGCTCGATGGCGTGACGCGTGTGGCGGTGAAGCTGGTGATGAACGCCGTTTCCACCTGCACGATGGTGCGGCTCGGCCGCGTGATGGCAATTACATGATTTGGGTGGTGCCGAGCAATCTGAAGTTGATTGACCGTGCGACGCGTTACATCGCCCAGCTGACGCGCTTGGATTATGTGGCGGCCAACGCGCTGCTGTTTGAGATCATCGAATACGTGGAGCCACGCATGAAGGCGGATCAGGCGTATCCGCCGGTGGTGGGCATGGCGGTGTTGCGTGCGAAGGAAACGCTGACCAACCAACAGGCGGAGGAGCGGTTGCGGCAGAACCTCGCGCCGTAATCAAGCCGCCGGGCGACGGCCGATATTCCCGTCCCAAAGCTAATCGCGGCCGGCTTCATGCACTTGGATTTGCTTGCGGAAAAGAAAGGCCCCCACCGGTGTGATCAGGGCCATGCATCCAATGATAAACCACATGGTTTCCGAATGGCGCGGGCCATCGGCGGGGCAAAAAACGGAAAGCATCCAGCCGGAGATGCCGCCGACGGCAAATTTGGCGATGAACATCGGCAGCAATGAAAGCGCCATGTAGGAAGCTTCATGGCCTTTCGGCGCAATGGCGGCGGCATATTCATAGAGGCGCGGCGACCACAGGGCTTCGCCCACCGAGAGCATCACCACAAAAAAGAAAATGGAAACGTAAAGCGGATTGACCGGCCCCGGCACTTCCAGCCATTGATGCACGATGAGGTCGCCCAGCCAGCCGTCAGCCAGCGGCTTGAACCAGGCCGGCGGCAGCGCGATGAAAAAAACCGACAGCGCGGAGATCAGGCTGCCAACCGTCACCATGCGGTAGGCGGCAATTCTCTGCGTCAGCACGCCGCAGATCGGCACCAATACCACGATTAAGAGCGAATTCAACATGCCACTCAAATGGGCGAACGGCGCGCCGCTGCCGACTTCGCGGATGCCGTATTTGGGGAAGGTGAAGGCCAGATGATAAAAAATCATCCGCACCCCAACCACGATGGTCATGAAAACCAGAAAGCTGTAAAACTCCGGCCGCTGCCACAGGCTCTTGAAAATGGCTGCGCTCTTCACCGCCGTTTCACCGCAACTCCGCCACAGCGCCACGACCGGATTGTCGCCGGTTTTTACCACCGCTTTGGACGGGGTGACAATCACGCCCGTTTCGGTCATTTCCACACCTTCGCGCACAAACAGCCAGACCGTGATCAAGCCGGGAATCGTGAAGGCCACGCCCAACAAAATTAAAACCCGATAGGTGGTCAGCTCGATGCCCAAGCCCGGCAGGGTCCAATGCCCGATTTCGCCCATGCCTTGAGCGCCGCGCAGGCGGTCAAAGATTTTATCGCCCAGCGCATAGCCCAGATTCATCAGAGCGTAATAGAGGGAGAAGGCGACGGAACGTTGCGCGGCGTTGGTGTAGCGTTTGCACGCCACCGTCATCACCGGAATCAACAGGGCGATACCCACCGCATCCAGATAAAGGCCGAACGGCAGAACCACCCACTTGGAAACCGTCAGCGCCATCACGCTGCGCGCAATCAGGCAGACCCAGAAGCCCAGCATGAAAGTTTTGCGCACCCCCAGCACATCCGCCAGCGAACCGACCATCACCGTCACCAGCGTCATGACCGCCGACCAGGTCGCAATCATCGCGCCCGCCTTTACATCGCTGTATCCCAAATCCGAAGAGAGCCACAGCGGCAGCACGCCCTGCGAGCCGAGCTTGTAAGCCAGATTTTCAAGGAGGTAAGCGGCGTAAATGATCCACAGTTCACGCGGGGCGCTGCCCATCACGTGAAATTTCCGCAGAAACCTTATAATGCGGTCGCGCATCGGCGATGTGTTGGATGGCATAAATAGGTTTTTCCCGCTCTCCCCTTTGAAACTCAAACTCTCTCAATCTTCGAGGACTTGAAGATGGCGCAAGCGGGGGATTCGAACCCGCGGGACTATTGCGGCTCCCACAAAATGGTCTTATTAGGCATTGGCTTTTTTGACGCACGCGACGTTGTGCCGCAGCGATTTCCCACGATGTCGAGCCTTCGCATAGACAAAGGCAAGCCGAACCGGTTTTTGCGCTTTCTGCGATCTCGAAGGTTTTCGGCGGTTCCAGCTGGAGCCGAGAGCGCAACCATCGCGCACGTCATTTGTGTAAACATAGAGGGTGCTTCCAAACTCGCACAAGATAAAACTCTCAAACGAAAAGGGGGCTGAAGCTTAGGGGTGAC
>CAINDH010000130.1 GCA_903847285.1 uncultured Verrucomicrobia subdivision 3 bacterium
CTCGGCGCTCGAATGATTCCGTCGCCTGACCTGCCGCGACAGGCGCGAGCACGGCGGGCGCTGCGCTCGGCGAGGGGTTGCTCGCAGCGCGAGCAATGCCACCTGCTATCTATTTTGGTTCGGGCGCATTGAAATGCGCGGTCAAATTTCCTTTTCATCACGCGGATTGCCAGTATGCTGTCGCGCTCTGAATCTAGGAAAATAATGGACGCCGCACACATACGCAATTTCAGCATCATCGCCCACATTGACCACGGGAAAACTACGCTTTCCGACCGTCTGCTGCACATGACGGGCACTATCGCGACGCGCGATATGTCCGATCAGTTGCTGGACGCGATGGATCTGGAACGGGAGCGCGGGATCACGATCAAGGCGCATCCGGTGACGATGCTTTACAAGGCGAAGAATGGGGAGACGTATGAGCTGAACCTGATTGATACGCCCGGTCATGTGGATTTTTCCTACGAAGTTTCCCGCAGCTTGAGCGCGTGCGAAGGCGCGTTGCTCATCATTGACGCCGCGCAAGGCGTCGAGGCGCAGACGGTCGCGAACGTGCATCTGGCGATGAAGCAGGAGCTGACGATCATTCCGGTGATCAACAAGATTGATTTGCCGCACGCGAACATCGACCAGGCGAAGCAGCAGCTGGAGGATATTTTGGCGATTCCGGCGGACACGGCGGTGCTGGCGAGCGCGAAGCAGGGGATCGGTATCGAAGATATTTTGGAGGCGGTGGTGCACCGTATTCCGCCGCCGAAGCCGACGGGGGAAAAGAGTTTGCAGGCGCTGGGCTTTGATTCTTATTTCGACACTTACAAAGGGGTGGTGACGCATGTGCGCGTTTTCAACGGTGAATTGAAGGCGGGGCAGATGGTGAAGTTGCTGCACTCGGGCAAGACGGTGGAGGTGAAGGAGGTCGGCAGTTTCAATCCGAAGCCTTACATCCGCGAGAAGCTGGAAGTGGGCGAGACGGGTTATTTCACGGCAAACATCAAGACGCCGAAGGAAGTGAAGATGGGCGATACGATCACGGATTCGCGTAATCCTTCGCCGGTGTTGCCGGGCTTTCAGGAGATTCATCCGATGGTGTTCAGCGGGATTTACCCGATCAACACGGCGGACTATGAACAGTTGAAGGTGGCGATGGGCAAGTTGCAATTGAACGATTCGGCGTTTGTGTATTCGTCGGAAAGTTCGGTGGCGTTGGGCTTTGGTTTCCGCTGCGGCTTCCTCGGGTTGCTCCATTTGGAAATCGTGCAGGAACGTCTTCGCCGCGAATACAACATGGATATCATCGCGACTTACCCGAGCGTGATCTACAAGGTGACGATGGGCGATGGCACGGTGAAGGAGATTGATAATCCGGTGTTCATGCCCGACCCGAGCTTGATCGAGAAAATCGAGGAGCCGATGGTGAAGGCGTTTGTGATCTGTCCGAATGAAAGCATCGGCGACATGATGGCGCTGGTTTCGGAGAAGCGCGGGGCGGTGGATCACACGGAGACGCTGGATGCGCGCCGCGTGATGCTCACGAGCCGTTTGCCGCTGAACGAGATCTTGATCGATTTCCATGACCGCATCAAAAGCATGACGCGCGGTTTTGGTTCGATGGATTATGAATTTGATGGCGACATGGAATCCGACATGGTGAAGCTGGATATGCTGGTGAACACGGAACCGATGGATGCATTCTCGTGCATCGTGCATCGCACAAAGGCGGAGGGCAGGGGACGGGTGCTGGCGGAGAAGTTGAAGGAAGTGATTCCGCGCCAACAGTTCCAGGTGAAGATTCAGGCGGCCATCGGCGGAAAGATCGTGGCGTCGGAAGTCATCAGCGCGTTCCGCAAGGACGTGACGGCGAAATGCTACGGCGGCGACATCTCACGCAAACGCAAACTCCTGGACAAGCAGAAGGAAGGCAAGAAGCGGATGAAATCCATCGGCAACGTGGACATCCCGCAAGAGGCATTCATCGCGGTGCTGAAGGCGTAACCATTGAACGCCTACAGCGCTTAACGAGTCAGAGCAGGAATATCTATGACAATTCTCCGCTGGTTCATTTCGCCAACCGTCCGCAATGTGTGCGCGGTGAAGAAACATTACCGCCGATTGCTCGCGGCGCAGAGCGACTTGCTTTCGCCGTCCGCGATCGCGGCGGTGCAGGTAAAGCTGGATGAATTGACCCTGGCAATCCGCGAAGGTCACACCGGGCGCATGCACATCAAGGCGGAGGAATTGCAGTTCGCCGCCGAGAAAAATCTTAAGCCGTATCCGTGGCCCGCGTGGCGCGAGAACGTGGAAGTGCTGCTGGTGGCGCTCGCGGTGGCGATGGCCATCCGCACGTTTTTCATCCAGCCCTTCAAGATTCCCACCGGCTCGATGCAGCCGACGTTGTTCGGCGTGACGGCTCATCCTGATTACAGCAGTGGCTGGATGGCGACCCGACTGGGCTCAGAAGATCAGACCATGGCGGAGTTCCGGAAAAAAGTTCAGGAGCAAAAGGCCATGGTCATCCCGACCGGGTTGGGAACCTTCAAAGAATGGCTCGCAGGGAATTCTTATATCAACTTTGTCGCGCCGGTGGATGGCATGGTTGAGGGCATCGGGCCGGTGACGCGTTTTTTGATTTTTAACATCAAGCAGACGTTCACGTTTGCCGGGAAGGAATACACCCTTTGGTTTCCGCCGGATTACGGTGAACCGGCGGGCGGCTTGAGCCCGTTGCAATTCCGCGCGGGATTGGTTCCCGGCCGGACTTTCCGTAAAGGCGAAGATGTCATCAAGCTGCGGATGAGCGCGGGCGACCATCTGTTTGTGGACCGGATGACTTATAATTTTCGCAAGCCGACGCGCGGCGAGACCATTGTGTTCGCCACTCTTGGCATCAATAATCCGGATGCTTTTGGCGGTAACCAAATGCCGCAGGATCAATTTTATATCAAACGTCTCACGGTGTTGCCCAACGAACGGGTGTCCATCGGTGATGACCGGCATATGAGAATCAACGGTCAGCGGTTTGATGCCGCCACGCCGCATTTTGCGAACGTCTACGGCTTCAATCCTGACAAGCCGCCAACCGAGAGCCAGTTTTCCGGCCACGTCAACGGCACGGTCGCGCATCGGTATAACTTGTTCTCCAATCTGGCGCCGTTGTTTCCCGATGAGTCCACCGTCTTCACCAATGGCCCGGATGCCTACATGGTTTTCGGCGACAATACCTGCAACAGTTCCGACTCGCGGACGTGGGGATCACTGCCGGCAAAAAATGTCATCGGTAAGGCGTTTTTCGTCTATTGGCCGCTGACATCGCGCTTCGGCATCGGCGCTCCGGCGAATTGATTTCCCATGAGCTGCACGTCCGCCGAAACCGTCCTCATCACCGGCGCGTCCTCGGGTATCGGTCTGGAACTGGCGCGCTGTTTTGCGGCTGATAAATCCAACTTGATTCTCGTCGCCCGCAACCGCGACGCGCTGGAGAAACTCGCGGCGGAGCTTCGTCAGCTTCACAGAATCGCAGTTCACGTTGCGATTGCCGACTTGTCCAAGCCCGAGACGCCGCAAAATCTTTTTAATGAATTAAAGGGTAGGGGGCTGACGGTGGAGGTGTTGGTCAATAATGCCGGCTTTGGTCTGCACGGAGAATTCGCGGAGCTGCCGCTTGCTCGCCAGCTGGAAATTATTCACGTCAACATCACCGCGCTGGTGGAGCTTACCGGCTTGTTTTTGCCCCTGATGATTCAACGCCAATGCGGCGGGATTCTCAACGTCGGCTCCGTCGCCGGTTTTTTACCAGGGCCACATATGGCGGTTTATTATGCAAGCAAGGCATTCGTCTTGTCCTTCAGTGAGGCGTTGCACGAGGAAATGCGCGGCACGGGAGTGAGCTTGACAAATCTTTGCCCTGGTCCAACGGAATCAAATTTCTCCCAAGTCGCACGCAGCCATCAAGTCCGCAAGGCGCAGGCTAAAAAAATGAATGCCGCCGAAGTTGCACGCATTGGGCATGCAGATTTTCGGAGTGGAATTCTTTTGAGTGTGCCGGGCGTGGGCAACAAAATTTTGGCGCTCGCGCCAAAAATATTACCCCGCAGCACCGTGCGTCGCCTGGTCGGAAAATATAATCAAGTTAGATAATGCCACCGTGATTCCGTCTTAATTGCTTTACGGCAAGATGTGCGAGGGGGTGACGGAGTTGCCAAGCGAACACGTCGGACGAGAGCCAACCGTCACAACCGCATAACTGCCACCAGCCGGACATGGCGGAATTTGGACAGCGGAATTCAGTTTAATGTAAGGTGTTAAATCCGTCGGAAAACTTATGAGATCGCCGGTTTTCTTACCGCGCTCTAAAGCAAACTGGCAAGCGGCATCATCCAGCTTTAGTAAATTATTGATACAGGTATTTGCCTGCGCGCTAGATCGTTGGCGGACGTAATGTGGAACAACTATGGCCATGAGTAGCCCAAGAATCGCGACCACAATCATGATTTCAACCAACGTGAAACCAGTTTGGTCGCCGTTTTTTTTCTGACATGAAAAACGCCGCATCAACAGATAATCGCCCAACTTACAGAAAACTAAAGGGGTTAATTATAAAAGATGCACAATGTTTGTTATATTTACTCTATTTCAGTTCCAGCTTAGAGTTTTGATAGGCTGTCAAATATTTGCCGACTGTGTTGTGCCAAGAAAAATCACTCTTCATTCCGCTTCGGCGATAACGCTTTAATAATTCAGC
>CAINDH010000131.1 GCA_903847285.1 uncultured Verrucomicrobia subdivision 3 bacterium
GTTTTGAGCACGGAAAGATTTTGCGGCGTGATGTCCACGCCATCGGCCAGATCGTTCAGCCGCATTTTGCGCTGGGCGAGAACCACGTCGAGATTGACGATGATGGGCATAAGCTTAAACGGTCAGTTCCTGTTCCTCCTGAATCTTCCGCCCTTCGTCCATGACCCACGCAATGAAAATCACAAAAAAGCCCTTCAACAAATCATTCGGCAAATTGGAAGGGTCAATGTTCACCGGCACATCCGTCGCCCAGATGATTTTTGAAGCTTCAAAACAAATACCCAAAATGGGCATGATTACCAGCCACAAACCAATGCCGCGGATGCAACGGACATTGTCACGGCCAAAAAAAATTCCACTCTCGACATTGTTGAAGAGTTTGTAAAAAAACCAAATATAACGCCACAAGAGCGCCGAGGCGGACAGACAGAAAATCGGATATAACCATTTGTAACTCGGGCCAAAATTCTCCAGAACAATTGGCGAGCGGATGGCCATGTAAAAAGTCGTTTTGACGACCTTATCCGGGCTTCCCAACGGCATGACCATGCTGGGAATCATCAGGGCAAACAAAGTTGCAAAAATCACAAAGCCAAAACACGCCAGGCAAAGCCATTTGAAAAACCGCGCGGCCGAGCGGATGCGCTTCGATTGGACAGCCGGAACGGAAGTGCTTTTGCTTGCATTCATAAATTTGAAAAATGTGTTTGGTTAAACCGTCAGCTCCTGTTCTTCCTGAATCTTGCGGCTCTCGCCCATGATCCACGTGATATAGCTAGGCATAGTTTAGCCCTTGTAGTGACGACTCTTTCACAGGCCCCCGTCGGCTCTCGTGGTCGCCTTTGTGGCGTAGACCCGCGCTTCCGCGTCCGTAATACGCCCGTCATGATCGCCATCGGCGGCGGCGATGGCGCGGTTGAACAGCACATTATCCGTCTCCACATGCCTATGTGAGTAGGGAAGCGTGCCGAAGCAGACCATATTGCAGTGCACCGGCGGGTGATAATTGGCGGCCAGATACGCGTTGTAAAAAGTCTCCGCCGCCGATTGGCTAGCGAAGCGGATGGTTTCCCGCGGCATGTTGGTGTAGGTGGTGCGCATCACGCAACCCGCGGTGAAGAGGGCGGTGATGCCAGCGAGGAGCGTCCAGAGCAGTCTTGTTTTCTTCATATATATTTTGCTTTTGAGTTGTTTTGGTTAAACCGTCAATTCCTGTTCTTCCTGAATCTTCCGGCCTTCGTCCAAAATCCAGGCCAGCAGAATGATGAGCAACCCTGACGTCATTTGCGTAAGATCACTCATCCCAATAGCAAAGGTTCGACAGGTGCTGGCCTCAATTAATTTTCCCACCAGCCAACCGATCAAAACCAGCAGCCCCAGCCAATGACCACGACGGATGTTCGCGGCGCAAAAATAATCCCTGCAGCCGAACGCCCGCAGCAGCCGGTAAAGCAGAAGCGAGCCAGCGAAACATAGGCCCGCCTGAAAAATCAGCAGCCCGATAACCAACGGAGGTATTTCCGTCATGGACTTGTATTGCTCCCCGGTGGCTCCTGGTAAGAAGAACGTCGTGGGCGGTGCCGCCCATCCCAGCACAGCGGCCAGCATGACCAGCACGGTTAAGACAATCGCCAACATACCTAGGACGACCAGAGTTTGGGCAATGCGAACCACTCTCCGAATCCTACGCAAACGAGGATTGACGCTTTTGACGGCGGCTTCAGTTGGGATCATAAAATAAAAAATTGGGTTTGGTTTACACCGTCAGTTCCTGTTCCTCCTGAATCTTCCGCCCTTCGTCCATGATCCAAGAGATGAAGATGATGAGCAGCCCGATGAAAAACGGCGTCGTGCTCAACTGCACATCGTGGACACTGCTCTGCAACTGACTATCCAGCCCCCAGTCGCCGATCAGATAATAGGCCAGCGAGCGGATGTGCCGGATGTTTTTGGCCGAGAACAAAAGGCCCTGCCGGTAAAGCCCGAACAGCGAGAACATCACCCCGTAACCAAATCCACCCCACGCCATTTTGATCAGCCAGCAGGAAAGCACCTCGCTCGGCATATCCGTCGGCGAAGTGTAGATGTGATGCTGCGAAACAACGATCCGCACATTGTGTTCCGACAAAAACGGCCAGCCCATGAAAAATGCCAGCAACGAATAAATGACCAACACAAAACTGATGACCATCAAAATTTGAACCCACAGACTCGCGTTTTGAATCCGCTTGAGCCGCACCGCCGGGGTTGCCGCTGAGTCGGCCTGCGGCTTCGGGAATCGTCGGCTAAAACCGCTATAACAGACCAAAATGAACAAAAAAGTGACGAGGCAGAAGAAATCCATGCCGCCGACCTTAAATCCTCTGACTAAAAGAGTCAATAACTATTTAATGATAATCAATAAAAAAACGCCGCAATACGAACGCGAAACCCCTAAAAAGAGGAGTTAGCCTGTCAATTTGAGGGGTTAACCTGTCAATTTGAGTAGTCAGCCCATCAAAATGAGGAGTTAGCCGGTCATTTTGAGGAGTTAACTTCTGCCGGGCAGGCGCCGACGCCTCCGCCCGACCCGTCAGCTAGTCCAATGGAGGAGAGAACTCCTCTAGGACAGTAGATAGCCGTTCTCTCCTGCAAAAGTGTCATGGCATGGCCGCGCTGGTTTGTTTATCTTTCCCCGCATTATGACCGACCCGCGTTACACCAAACTGGCGAAGCTGCTGACGAATTATTCCTGCGCGCTCAAAAAGGGCGAGCGCATCCTGCTGGACATGATCGATGTGCCGGATGAATTCACTGTGGAGATGATCCGCGCCGTGCGCGCGGCGGGCGCGACGCCGTTCGTGGAG
This sequence comes from uncultured Verrucomicrobia subdivision 3 bacterium, assembly GCA_903847285.1. The sequence continues at coordinate 2,847 of CAINDH010000131.1, forward strand.
GTGCGCCACACCCGCGTGGGCCGTGAACAGTTGCTGGGCATGACGGAATCGCAGGCCGCCGATGTGCGTGACTTGGAAATGTTCCGCATGAAAAAAATGGCGGCCTACATCGCCGTTCGCGGTGCGGATAACATGAACGAGAATTCCGATGTGCCGAGCGACCGGATGAAGCTGTATTCCAAAGTCATCCGCCCGGTGCAGGATTATCGCGTGAACAAGACGCGCTGGTGCGTGTTGCGCTGGCCCACGCCGAGCATGGCGCAGGCGGCGGGCATGAGCACGGAGGCGTTTGAGAATTTATATTTCGATGTCTGCACGATGGATTATCCGAAGATGGCGAAGGCGATGTTGCCACTGGAAAAGTTGATGAAGCGCACCGACCGTGTGCATCTGAAGGGACCAGGAACGGATCTGACTTTCAGCATCAAGGGCGTCGGCGCAAAGAAATGTGAAGGCACGCGCAACATCCCAGACGGCGAAGTGTTTTCCTGCCCGACAAAATTTTCCGCGAATGGCGTCATCACGTTCAACACGCCGACGTTGTATTCCGGCACGAAGTTCGAGGGTGTGAAACTGGAGTTGAACGATGGCAAAATCGTCAACGCCACATCCAACAATACGAAGCGCTTGAACGAGATTCTGGACACGGATGCGGGGGCGCGTTACATCGGGGAATTTTCGCTGGGCTTCAATCCGCATATCAAGAGTCCGATGTGCGACATCTTGTTCGATGAAAAGATTGCCGGCTCGCTGCACTTCACGCCGGGTCAGGCTTACGAGGATTGCGGCAACGGCAACAAAAGCGCCATCCACTGGGATATGGTGCTCATCCAGCGCAAGGAATGGGGCGGGGGAGAGGTGTGGTTCGATGGCAAACTCATCCGCAAGGACGGCATCTTCCTGCCGAAGGAATTGAAGCCGCTGAACCCGGAGAATTTAAAATAATTTTCTAGCGTTAATTCTGAAAAAGCAAAAAGCCTGCGAGAATTTCTCGCAGGCTTTTTTTGTCGACGGAGATCAGCGCTGATTAACGCTTCAAATCGTGTCCTTCAGAATGGTTAGGAATTGCTTCATCGCGGGCGATAGCACTTTGTTTTTCTTGTAGATAGCAGCGAGCGGGCGGAAAAAATCGCCGTCCTCAATGCCCACGGAAGCGAGTGTCTGCTTGGAGATTTCCTGCATCACGGTGCCAACGGGCACGATGGAGATACCCGCATCAATTTCCACGGCGCGCTTCACGGTCTCCACGTTGTCAAATTCCATGACGTGTTTGATCTCGACGTCGTGTTCCTTCAAAATTTTGTCCAGCGCCTTGCGTGTGGGGATGTCCGGCTCAAAACCGATGACCTTTTGCCCGGCGAGCTGCTTGAGCTTGATGTTCTTTTGTTTCGCGAACGGATGGTTCGGATGGCAGATGAGCACGAGCGGCTCTTTGCGGAGGGGAATGATTTCCAATTTGGAATCTTTCACCGGATACGCCACGAGGCCGAGGTCAACGACGTTGCTCAAGACATCGTCATAAACTTGGTTCGCGCGGCGATACTCGACGTGGATGTTCACCGTCGGGTAGTTCTTCATGAACTTTTTGATATACGGCGGCAAGTCGTGTAGGCCGATGGAATAAATCGTCGCCACGCGAATCGTGCCGGAGATAATGTCTTTCAACTCCGCGAGCTTGTTGTTCAGCGAATCGTAGGTCTGGATAATCTGTTTGCTGTAGTCGTAAAGCACCGTGCCTTCGCGTGTGAGGCGGAATTTTTTCTTGCTGCGTTCGATGAGCAGCGACTTGAAGGTGCGTTCCAGCGCACTGATTTGCTGGCTGACAGCGGACTGCGTGACACCGTTTACCTGCGCGGCCTTGGTGAAACTTTCCGTCTCGGCGAGATCGCAAAAAACTTTCAGGCTTTCGATTTGCATAAGTTCAATTAAAACAAAAGGATTTGCAGAGTCAACAGGCGTTATGCTGACAAAACCGATTTAACCTTCGATAACAGCTCCGTGCTCGTGAACGGCTTTTGCAGATAGCCTGCACCCGCTTGTTTATCCTCCGGCAATACATAACCACTCGTGCACATGATGGGCACATCAATGCCCTGCTGCCGCACGCGTTCAATCAGCTCACGTCCGCCCATGCCGGGCATCACCAAGTCGGTGATGATGAGCTCAACTTTAGTTCCCGGCTGCGCCAAAACCTGCAGCGCCTTTTGTCCATTGCTTGCCGTCAGAACCTTGTAGCCGAAGTCCGACAGGATCGTTTCCGCCATCGTCAGCAGGAGGCTTTCGTCGTCCACCACCAGCACCGTGGCCGTGCCGCGCAACTCCGCGTTGGAAACGCCGCCAGCCAGCACGCGGCTTTTTTCCGCAGGCAGATAAACGCGCGCCGAAGTCCCCTTGCCCAACTGGCTGGAGATGGCCACGCCGCCGCCGTGATTGGAAATTATGCCATACACCAGCGCCAGCCCGAGGCCGCGATGTGGCGCCTTCTTCGTGGTGAAGAACGGCTCAAAAATTTTGGCCAGCGCGGCTTCCTCGATGCCTGAGCCCGTGTCGGAAATTTCTACGCACACATACGCGCCTGCTGCGAGCCGCACGTTGCGGTCCTGCGTGGCCTGAGTCAGTTCCACGTTGCGCGTGGAGACGGAAATCTGGCCGATGGTGATGTTAGAAGCGGGAAACGACTCCACTGCATTCTCAAAAATCTTTGTGAGCGCTTGTTGCACCTTCGCTTCCTCGAAGCGGGACTCAAACAGCGAACGCTCCAGCGTCTGGTTCCAGTTGAACCGCGTCCCGTGCGCGGCGCGAAACACTTCCACGCAACGGCTCACCACTGCGTTCGCGTTGCCTGCCGGGGCGCGGCGCGATTCTTTTTCCTGCCGGCTGAACAGCGCCAGTTCGCTCGCGATTTCCGCCGCGCGCGCCGCCGACTTCTCCACTTCCAAAAGTGAGCGCCGCCACGGATGCGTGGCCTCAGCCTTGCCCAGCAGCAGCGACGTGTGCGCCAAAACCCCCGTCAGCGCGTTGTTAAAATCCAGCGAGACCGTCCGCGCTAGTTGTAACACGCAGTCGAGTTTTTGCTTCAAGGCCGCGTCGCCTTCCGTAGCCGACTTAGCCTCGGGAACCGCCTCGCCGCCGCTAATGCCGGAAAGCAATTGCAGCACTAGCCATTTCTCCCCGTTGTTATTGAACTGGCAGATGGCCGCCGTGAAGGTTCCCGTCGCACCGCTAGAAGTTTTGAATTTAAGGGTCGTTACCGCCGCCGGAGATTGCAGCCACAGCGAGACAAATTCCGTTGCGCCCCCGCCGTTTTCCGGTGACCAAATCAAGGCCAGTTGAGGTGTTCCGTCGGCCAGTGCCGCTCCAAAAATATTTTTTGCCGCCGTATTCGCCAACGTCACCGCCCCCGCCGTGTTGACCAGCAGCGCCGGCCACGTCGCGTTCTCCAGACCAAATACAACTTCAGGTTTCATCAATTATTTCGAGCGCAACAGGCTACAACTTTTTTTGAAGAATGCAAGGAACGAGCGCGAAACGCGGTTAATTGGCGCAAGTAAACAGCTGCTCTGACCAACCTACTATCGGTTCGCCGCCTTGAGGCTTGAACCCGTGAATGCCTCTGGAATCAACTTCTTGACCGTGAAGGTGCGGATTTTTTTTAAGTCACGGCTGTCAGCCACAAACACTTTTGCATCCGGGGCATATTCCGCCAATAACTGTCGGCAAGCGCCGCAAGGTGTTGGTCCACCCGCGCCGCGTGCGACCACGGCAATGCCGATAAAGTTTCTTTTTCCGTCTGTCAGTGCCTTGAATAGCGCGATTCGTTCCGCGCAACACGTGAGTCCGTAGCTTGCGCTCTCCACATTTGCGCCGCCGATGATCTCGCCCGATTTGGTCAGCAGCGCGGCTCCAACCTTAAACTTCGAATACGGCGACACCGAGCCCAAGCGTGCTGTGGCAGCGGCTTGAACTAATTTGATTTTATTGATGGCCATAAAGTTCGGCAAAGTTCTTGATCAGGGCCGCGCCTGATTTTTTTACGCGCTCGGCCGTCTCTAGCACTTCCGCATGCGACAGGTTTTGTTTGCTGATGCCTGCCGCCAGATTCGTGATGCATGAAACGGCCGCGACGCGCAGACCAAGCTGCCGCGCCGCAATCGTCTCCGGCACGGTGCTCATACCTACAGCATCCGCACCGAGCGTGGCGAATGCACGTATCTCAGCTGGCGTCTCATAACTCGGGCCGCTGACGGCCAGATAAACGCCTTGCTGCAATTTCAGTTTGGAAATCTTTCCAGTCTGAAACAAAACCTCGCGAAGTTTTTTGTCGTAAGCCTCCGTCAAATCCACAAAGCGCGGCGACCCAGGGATAGCCGGACCGCGTAGTGGATTCGCGCCCATCAGATTGATGTGGTCGGTCAACACCATGAAGTCACCAGCTTTAAATTTTTTATTCAGTCCGCCCGCCGCATTCGTCAGCAACAAGTCCTTGATGCCAAACGCTGCCAGCGTGCGCGTGGCGAAGGTGACGCGCTCCATGTCGTGTCCTTCGTAAAAATGCGCGCGTCCGCTCAAGACCAGCACGGGCGTTTTGCCAAGGTGACCGAAATATAATTCACCCGCGTGACCGTTCACGGTTGGTTTGGGAAAGCCCAGGATCTGGGCGTAAGAAATTTTTTTCGTCACACGCAACTCGGCGAGGACGTGGTGAAAGCCACTGCCCAGCACGATGGCCAGCGTCGGGCGCAGCTTGGAAACTGTTTTCAGCCGCGTGGCGGCGGTTTGGGGATTTGCGTGAGTCGAAACTTTCACGTTTCGATTCTGCACGAATGCATTCATCGGCCAAAGAATTATTTCTTTGCCACGATCATCTCAACGTGCCGTTCGATACGTGTCGCCGCTTCCACAAGTTGCTCGTAACTGGTCGCAAAACAAGCGCGGCAAAAACCTTTTCCGTTCTCGCCGAAGGCCGAGCCGGGAACGATGGCGACTTTCTCCGTCTGCAAAAGGCCGATGGCGAAATCTTTTTCGTTCATGCCCGTCTTGCTGATATCGGGGAACGCGTAGAACGAGCCGCGCGGCAGATGGCATTTCAGGCCGATTTCATTGAACCGGCGCACGATGAAATCGCGGCGGCGATGATACTGATCGCGCATCTTTTTCATGGCGTCCTCGCCGCGGAGGAGCGCTTCGATGGCGGCCTCCTGCGCGATGATGGACGCGCAGAGCATCGAGTATTGATGCACCTTCATCATCGCCTCGATGAGCGTTGCCGGGCCGCAGGCGTAGCCGATACGCCAGCCGGTCATGGAAAACGCCTTGGAAAATCCGTGCAGGAAAATCGTGCGCTCCTTCATTCCGGGCAGACTCGCGATGCTCGTGTGAACGCCCTCGAACTTCAGCTCGGAATAAATTTCGTCGCTCAACACGATGAGATCTTTTTCCACCGCGAACTTCGCGATGGCTTCGATCTGCGTGCGATCGCAAGTGCCGCCGGTGGGATTGCACGGCAGGTTGAGCATCAAAATTTTACAGCCCGGCTGCCACGCGGCTCGGAGCGCGTCCACGGTGAGCGCGAAGCCGTCCTTGGCAAACGTCGGCACGGGCACGGGGATGCCGTGCGCGAGCGTGATGCTCGGCGAATAGCTGACGTAGCACGGCTGGTGATACATCACCTTGTCGCCGGGATTGATGAGCGCGCGGCAGGCGAGGTCGAGGCCTTCGCTGACGCCGACGGTGATGATGACTTCGTTTTCCGGCGCGTAGCTGACGTTGAAATTTTTCCCGACGTAATCGCAGATCGCGCGGCGCAGTTCGATCAGGCCAAGGTTCGAGGTGTAGTGCGTCTTGCCTTTTTCGATGGCGTAGATGCCGGCCTCGCGGATGTGCCAGGGCGTGTCGAAATCCGGCTCGCCGACGCCGAGCGAGATGGCGTCCTTCATCTTGGCGACGATGTCAAAAAAATCGCGGATGCCTGACTTGGGCAGGTTGACGACGTGGCTGGCGATGTAGCGTGACTGGTCCATTTAATCAGAGAATAAAGAATTCACACCGCGTCGGCAAACGAATAGACCAGCGAAGCATTTTTGCAGCTGGCGAACACATGGCAATCGCCGAAGGTCGGTGGCTCATCCGAATTTTTCCCAACCGTCCGCCCTAGTATTCAAACGCGAACTTTGATGACGGTCTTGCGGATTTCTGCGCGGTCACCGTATGCAAGGCTGGGAGCATGACCGTCGGTTGGAAAGAAAATGGTAAAGTCGCCCGCACGTAGGTGAATTTGCGTGACGTGTGGCGGCGTGGCGAAGAATGCGATGTCCTTTTCTGCTGCGTAAGGTTGGACGATTTCAGTCAGCGCGGCGAGCGGCGTCCAGAGGATGGTTTCATGGCCCGACTGGATGAACTGGATATCAATGTATATGCGGTGCGCCTCAAATATCGCTTCCGTGATCGGCTTGGTGGCATAGGTTTGAACAAGTGCGAAACAATCATCGCCATCAATCGCGTAACGGCCGGAGGGTTGGTTGGCAGGGAGCTGGTGGAGAAATTCAAAAGCCGCGGTAAAGCGTGGCGAAAGCGAGGTGTATCGGCTGCTCTGCGTTAGTGCATCGGCAATCATAAAGCGGGAATACACCGTTCACTTGAAAAGCAGCATTCAAACTTGCAGCAGTTTGATCTGCTCGTCTTCTTTCGTCGCCGCTTCTCCGAGGGTCTGGGTCAGTTTGCGGCGGCGTTCGATGATGTGCTTGTCGAGCAATGGATCGTAGGCCACGGGATAATTTCCATCGTAGCAAGCCATGCAAAAATTTTCCTTGGGCTGGCCGGTGGCAGCGACCATGCCGGCTTGCGAGAGATAGTGCAGCGAGTCGGCGTTCAAATATTTTCTGATTTCGTCCACGGTGTTGTTCGCGGCCATCAGCTTGTTGCGGTCAGGAAAATCAATGCCATACACGCACGGGTTCATGTGTGGCGGGCAACTCACGGCGACATGAACTTCTGTCGCCCCGGCATCTTTCAGCGTCTTCACCCGCGAGCGACAAGTTGTTCCGCGCACGATGGAATCATCCACGATAATGACGCTCTTGCCCTTCACAAGTGATTCGATGAGGTTCAATTTCACGCGAACGTTGGCGTCGCGGATGAGTTGTGTGGGCTGGAGAAAACTGCGGCCAACGTAATGGTTACGGATGAAGGCCATCTCGTAGGGAATGCCGGATTGCTCCGCATAACCCATCGCAGCGCATACACCGCTATCGGGAACAGGGATGACAAGGTCAGCTTTGACGTTGTGTTCACGAGCGAGCTGGCGGCCCATTTCCTTGCGGACTTCGTAAACGCTGTGTCCTTGAACGACGCTGTCAGGACGAGCGAAGTAGACGTATTCAAAGATGCAGAACGCTTTCTTTTTATGTTCGGGAAAAGCTTGGATGCTCGTCAATCCTTTGTCGTTGATGATGACAATTTCGCCGGGCGCAACGTCGCGGACAAAGCGCGCGTGAATCAAGTCAAACGCGGTCGTCTCGCTGGAGAGAACGTAAGCACCTTCCGCCGTCTTGCCGATGGAGAGCGGACGAAAGCCGTGCGGATCGCGCGCGCCGATCATTTCCTTCTCGGTCATGATGACGAGCGAATACGCGCCTTCGATGCGTCGCAACGTCTGCACGAGAGAATTCGCCACGCCGCCAAGTTCCGGCTGCGCCAGCATCATGATGATGATTTCGCTGTCCACGGTGGTCTGGAATACAAGGCCGCGAGATTCAAGTTCATCACGCAACTGCGCCGCGTTCGTCAAATTGCCATTGTGCGCGACGGCGATCTGGCCGCGCGCGCAATCCACGGTAAGCGGCTGGGCGTTACGGAGCGCGGAAGAGCCCGTGGTGGAATAGCGCGTGTGGCCGATGGCGCGGTCGCCGACCAGCTCATGCAAAATTTTCGGGTCGGCAAAAATCTGCGGGACGAGGCCCATGCCGTGATGCTTGTAAAATTTACCGTCGTGGCAGGTGACGATGCCGGCGCTTTCTTGCCCGCGATGTTGCAAGGCGTAGAGACCGAAATAGGTTAGCTCGGCAGCGTTCGGATGGCCGAAGATACCGAAGACTCCGCAGTAGTGTTTGGGATAATTTTTATTTTGCATCGCGCGCGTCGCTGAATTTTTGCAGAGCAAAACGCGACGCGCAAGTTGGAACAGTTTTGATTTTGCTCAAGCACCCGGGATTTCCACCGATGCCTTGGCATGCGAAGAGGTATTTTTAACGGCTCCGCCGTTTTTATAACGAGATCACGCCGTGCCTTTTTGCTTTCCGCCGTGCTACTTTTGGGCGTAAGCGCGCTTATTCCGACGGATAAATATTTTCCAGAGCCCACCTCCAGCAATCTTGCCATTTGCGGCACGCTGGCACTGGTCACACTCGCGGGCCGCAAATTTTTCAAAAACTGATTCGTCCAGCCACTACCAGTGGCGCTAGTGCGGCTGCCAACTCTTCTGGCAGCCGCCTTGGTTTGTCTGCGCGCGTGGTGCAGGCGTGGAACGTCTCGGCTTCCAGAATTAATTTTCCGTTCTGGTTCAAGACGCGGTGTCCGAAGTTCAAACGCACGCGCTCCATCAATGTCGGCCAGACTTCAATTGTCAGCACGTCGTCGTAGCGTGCGGGAAATTTGTAGCGCAACCGCGCCTCAATGACGGGAAAAATGCAGTCGCGCTCCTGCCATTGCAAAACCGTCCAGCCGGCGGTGCGCATGAATTCGCCGCGCGCCGCTTCGAGCAGGTCAAGGTAGCGTGAATGGTAGATGTGGTCGCCGACGGTGCATTCGGCATAAGTGACACGGTGCTGGTAACGAAACGGTTCAGCCATGCGCGCAGCCTAGTCGCACCGTAAAAAAGTTCAACTGCCGACTGTCAGAAAAATTCCATTTGCGCGATTCCCGATTGCAGCTATGTTGGCGACATGAATTGGCAGCAATTTCTTCCCCTGATTGCCGTGCTGGGCGTCGCGGCATTTTTCGTGTGGCGCAGTTCCGGCCAAAAGAAACACGATCACGATCACAGCTGCGGCTGCAGTTGTCATCACGAAGCCGAGGCGGAGACCAAGAAGCAAAATTCCGCACCGCGCTGAATAAAAATTTAAAGAACCTTCTTCATCATGGCCGTCACCAAAGTCAGCTCCACCATTCACTTCACCAGCCGCAGTTCCGCGATGGGCGGTTCGGGCGAACCCACCAACGGACGCTGGGCGCCCAACACCGATGTCTATGCCAGCGACAGCGGCCTCGTCATCAAAGCCGAGCTGTCTGGCATGAAGAGCGACAGTTTGGAAATTGTCGTGGACGGGAACCGTCTGCGCATCAGTGGCAATCGCCCCGACTGCTGCCGTGAACCGCAGTGCAGCTTTCTAGTGATGGAAATCACCTACGGCCCGTTTGAGACGGTGCTGGATTTGCCGCCGGGCTATGACCTCAATGCCGCCAAGGCGATTTATGTGAATGGCTTTCTCCGCATCGACGTGCCGCCCGCGAAAGCATCGCAAGCCAAGTCCAAAAAAGTTCCCATCACCGATGGAGAATAATTTTTTGTGAACCTTTCCTCGCGCCGGGCATCTAACTAATGGCATGACCACGAACCCATCTGGCGAAACTGAATTTGTCAGCATCCTCGGCACCGGGGATAAGTCCGAAGTGCCGACCAAATTTTCCTCCCGTTCGCTGCCTGAAGTTCTTCCGATTCTTGGCTTGTCAGACATCGTCATTTTTCCCGGAGCCGTCGTGCCGCTCCTCGTCGAGACTGGGCCCAGCCTCAAGCTCGTGGACGATCTCGTGGCGGGCGACCGTCTCTTTGGTGCGGTGTTGCAACGTAATCCTGAAGTTCCAGAACCGGGTCCCGATGACCTGCACCAGATCGGCTGCGTTTCGCGGCTGGCTAAGATGGTGAAATTTCCCGACGGCACGGCGCGCGTTTTGGTTGAAGGCCTCTGGCGCATTCGCGTGAAAAACTTTGCGCCGCCCAACCCGTATCTGCGCGCGCATTACGAATTACTGCGCGACGAAACGGAGGATTCCATCGAGCTGCAAGCGATGCTGCGCAACGCGCACAAGCAGTTCGAAGAAATCGCCAAATTATCCACCGCGCTCACCGATCAGGTGAAGATTGCCGCGTTGAACACCGAGCATCCCGGACATTTCGCCGACCTCATCGCCGCGAATTTGAATTTGAGCCTTCCCGACCGGCAGAAGTTGCTCGAAATGATTTCCGTTCGTGAGCGCTTGCAATCACTCCTGCCCATGCTCAACCGCGAGCAGGAAGTGTTGAATTTAAGTTCTAAAATCCAGAGCGATGTCGCCACGTCCATCGCCAAAACCCAGCGCGATTTTTTCCTCCGCGAACAGATGCGCGCCATCCAACGCGAACTTGGCGACGGCGACATCAACGGAGCCGAACTCCGAGTGCTCCGGGAAAAAGTGGAGAAGGCAATTTTGCCCGCCGATGTCCGCAAGGCTGCCGAACAGGAGCTGGACCGGCTGCAGCAAACGCCACCCGCCGCCGCCGAATACGGCGTTGGCCGCAACTACCTTGATTGGATTTTGAATTTGCCGTGGGAGAAATCCACCGAGGACAAGCTTGACTTGAAGGCGGCAGAAAAAATTCTTAACGAACAACATTTCGGTCTGGAAAAAATCAAGGATCGCTTGCTGGAGTTTCTCGCCGTGCTGCAACGCCGCAAGCAGATCAAAGGCCCGCTCCTTTGTCTCGTCGGCCCACCCGGCGTCGGCAAAACGTCGCTCGGCAAAAGCGTGGCGGACGCACTCGGTCGGAAATTCGCCCGGATTTCATTGGGCGGAATGCGGGACGAGGCGGAGATCCGCGGACACCGCCGCACCTACGTCGGTGCGATGCCCGGACGCATTATCCAGACTTTGCGCCGCATTGAGAGCCGCAACCCCGTCATTCTGCTCGACGAGATTGACAAGATTGGCGCGGACTTTCGCGGAGACCCCGCGTCGGCGTTGCTCGAAGTTCTCGACCCCGCGCAGAACAGCACGTTCACCGATCATTATTTAGATTTGCCGTTCGACCTGTCGCACGTTTTATTCATCGCCACCGCGAACTGGCTCGACCCGATCCATCCCGCGTTGCGCGACCGCCTTGAAGTCATCGAACTGCCGAGCTATACCGAGTCGGAAAAATTACAGATTGCGAAGCGCTACCTCGTTACGCGCCAGATCCAAGAGCACGGCCTCGCGAAGAATGAACTAAAAATCACCGATGCCGCGTTGCGTGAACTCATCCGCGCCCACACCCGCGAAGCCGGGGTGCGTCAGCTCGAACGCGAAATCGCCGCGCTGGCCCGCAAGGCCACCCGAAAAATTATTTCCCTGAACGGCAAGACCGCGCCGGTCAAGATCGACGCGAAAGACTTGGAAGGCTTTCTCGGCCACCCCAAATTCGTCCATGAAAGCGCGGAGAAAATCACCGAGTTTGGTATCGCCACCGGACTCGCCTGGACGCCTGTGGGCGGCGACATCCTGTTCATTGAAGCCACGCGGATGCGCGGGCGCGGCGGCCTCATTCTCACCGGCTCGCTTGGCGATGTGATGAAGGAAAGCGCGCAGACCGCCGTGAGTTATCTGCGTTCGCAGGCCAAGAAGCTGGACCTCGATTTCGACGACTACGGCAAACACGATTTGCACATTCACGTTCCCGCCGGCGCGACGCCGAAGGACGGGCCAAGCGCGGGTGTGACGATTTGCGCCGCGCTCGCATCGCTCTTGAGCAAACGCCGCGTGCGTTCCGACACCGCGATGACGGGTGAAATCAGTCTGCGCGGACGTGTGCTGCGCGTCGGTGGCATCAAGGAAAAGGTCATCGCCGCCTCGCGCTTCGGCGTGAAGCAGGTGATTTTGCCCGAAGGCAACAAGGCCGACTGGCAGGATGTTCCGGCGGAAGTCCGCGCGAAATTGAAGGTGCATTTCGTGAAGCAGATCTCCGAAGCCATCGAACTCGCCCTCGCGCCGAAATGAAAATGTTGTTTCAAGGTGGGGCGAGACTCCGGCGAGCCCAAACTTTCTTCGCACTGGTCGCTGGGATTTTTCTTTCCGAATTTGGCGTGACGGCGGAGTCAACGAATGACTTCGTTGAACCAATGATTCAGGGTCGCAAGCTGGCGGAGCAAATCCTTACCCCACGTCCGACCGAAAATTATACCAATACAGGAGTTCTAAAGGTTCGCGACTCAAAAGGAAAACGATTGGAAGTTCCAATCAAAAACGAAATTTCTGTTACCGTGAATGGGTGGCAAATTATTTACGAAGCAGCATTCACCAATGACACCGAGACTTTCACGGTTATTCATTCAAATCTTTCCACTAAAGATTTCCCTTTTTCTGGCAGCAAGGATCGGCTGTGGGATCACATCGAATCCTCACATCATCGCCTCGGTGTCGCACGCACAAATATTTTCAAAGCAGATTATTACATGGCTCCATTCGCAGGTTCAGATTTCACCATCGGCGACTTAAGCATGAACTTTTTCCACTGGCCGACGCAAAAAGTTTTGAAAAAGGAAATCCACCGCACTTGCGCTTGCACAGTTTTGGAAAGCACGAATCCCAATCCCACCACCAACGGCTATTCGCGCGTGGTGTCGTGGATTGACACCGAATCGCTCGGCATCGTGGAGGCTTACGCTTACGACTTCAACGGCAAGAAGCTGAAAGATTTTTACCCAAAAGACATCAAGAAGGTGAACGGTCAGTGGCAGGTGCAGACCTTGGTGATGGAAAATGTCCAGACCGGTTCACGCTCCCGGCTGGAGTTTGATTTGAAACGGTGACTGTTGGCTTTGTGCGCTGCGAAAAATTCTCTGTCGAGCGAAGTGTCAGACGATGGTCTCGTATGCCGAAATTTCCCGCCTCAATTGTGCCCGCTGCGCCGATAAACAAAGTCGCAGCGCGACAAGCCCACACCCTCTTTGACCGAACCACCACGGCCTGCGAATAACTCCCGCCGCCACGCGCTTGACTTCATTTTGCCGGCGCTTCACGCTTCGTCCGCTCGCGTATGAAATTGAATTTGAATCGGACATTTTTGGTGGTCATCGCCACGGTTTTTCTGGCGGTAAAAACTTTGGCGGCGGAAACGAATGAATCTGCGGCTGTGACACGTGATGAGGTGGCGCAAAACTATCTACACATCCAGGAGCAGATCCACGAGTCGCAGCTTGCCATTCAACACAGCCAGCAGTCCGCGCTGGACGCGGCCAAAAGTAATTCCGACGCGCTCAATGCCCGCATCCAGTCTCTGGAAAAGGTCATCGCCGACCAACGCGTGGGCGATGCGGATGCAGCGCGGAAAACGCAGCAATCCACACTATTCATGGCGGGCGCGTTCGGCCTCGCGGGGCTGGGCATCATGCTGCTGATGGTTTATTTCCAATGGCGCGCATTCACGCAGCTCGCGCAGATTTCTGCACAGCAGCACGCGGCCATTGCACAGGCTAGTGCGGTTCACCAGCTCGCCGCGCCGGGCCGCGCGACGGTGGAAAGTTCTTCCACCCAACTCTTGGACGTGGTTGGACGGCTGGAGCAGCGCATCCATGAGTTGGAAAGCGGCCAAAAACTGTTGCCGGATGTGGTCGCCACCAAATCTCCAGAGCCGAAGTTGCCGGACTTGCTGGTGGAAGGTCTGAAGCATCTGGAATCGAGTGCGCCGCAGAAGGCATTAGAGTGCTTCGATAAATTTCTCCTGGCGCATCCTGACAGTGCTGAAGGTTTGGTGAAGCGGGCGGCGGCGCTCGAAAAATTGGGGCGCGATACCGATGCGCTGACCGCATACAACCGCGCGATCGCGGCGGACAGCTCATTCGTCATCGCACACCTGCACAAGGGCGGGCTGCTGAACCGGCTGCGGCGTTATGACGAGGCATTAAACTGCTACGAGCAGGCGTTGACGGCTCAGGATAAAAAGGTAAAAACGTAGGCGGGCTTTGATTTTTTTAATGAAATTCCGCCGCATCCCCAGCCTTTGCCTGCAGGGGAGAGTGGTTGTGTTCGCTAACTAAAAATCTCCCTCAACACGTCTCGACGGCAAACGTCAAGCAGCGCTTTTTTTGAGTCCAAAAAAATTTTCCGGTTTCCGTTTTACACACCGCACGCGCTCCGTTAAATCATCCGCCCACTCTTGAAATGAACGAAGCGCATATCCAAAAAATTGCCGGTGAACTGAAGATCCAACCGCGTCAGGTGCTGGCCACCGCCAAACTCTTTGCCGAAGGCGCAACGGTGCCTTTTATTTCACGCTACCGTAAGGAAGCCACGGGTTCGTTGGACGAAGTTGCCGTCACGAACATCCGCGAGCGGCTCATCGGGTTGGCGGACTTGGACAATCGTCGCGAGGCCATCGTCAAATCGCTTGTCGAACGCAATCTCCTCACGGACCAACTCAAGGCCGACATCAACGCCGCCGACAACATCACGAGGCTGGAAGATATTTATCTGCCGTTTCGTCCGAAACGCCGCACGCGCGCGATGATCGCCAAGGAACAAGGTTTGGAGCCGCTCGCGGATTTGTTGTTCCAGCAACAGTCCACCACTGATCCGCTGGCGGAAGCGGCGAAATATGTCAGCGTCAAAAAAGGTGTGGCCGATGTGTCGGCGGCGCTCGCGGGTGCGCGCGACATCATCGCGGAACGCGTGAGCGACGAGGCGAATGCTCGCGCGAAGCTGCGCGATTTGTATTGGAACGAAGGCGTTATCAAATCGAAAGTCATGTCCGACAAGCAGGAGGCGGGCGCGAAGTTCAAAGATTATTTTGATTGGAGCGAACCGATTGGAAAAATTCCGAGCCATCGTCTGCTCGCCATCCGGCGCGGTGAGACGGAAGGTTTTTTGATGATGCGGATTTCGCCGCCGGAAGAATCAGTGCTGCCAATGCTGGAGCCGCTGTTCGTCACCAGCAAAGGCCCAGCGGCGGAACAGGTTCGCCTCGCCGTGCAAGATGCTTACAAACGCCTGCTGGCTTCGGCGATCGAAGTGGAGTTGCGCATGGAAACTAAGAAACGCGCAGACACGGAAGCGATTCGCGTGTTCGCCGACAATTTGCGCGAGCTGCTGCTCGCCTCGCCGCTCGGCAGTAAAAACATGCTGGCGATTGATCCGGGTTTTCGCACCGGCTGCAAAATTGTCTGCCTTGACCGCCAGGGAAAATTGCTGCACAACGACGTGGTTTATCCGACGGCTTCCAGCGCGGGCGAAGTGCGCGAAGCGGCGATGGCGCTGTTGAGCATGATTAAGAAATACAACATCGAAGCCATCGCCATCGGCAACGGCACGGCGGGTCGCGAAACGGAAACATTCATCAAGGCGCTCAAGCTGCCCTCGACCATTCCCGTGGTGATGGTGAATGAAAGCGGCGCTTCGATTTACTCCGCGTCTGACGTGGCGCGCGAAGAATTTCCCACGCAAGATTTGACAGTGCGCGGTGCGGTTTCGATTGGGCGTCGCCTCATGGACCCGCTCGCAGAACTGGTGAAGCTCGATCCGAAATCCATCGGCGTCGGCCAGTATCAGCACGACGTGGAGCAGGGCGCGCTCAAGCGTAGCCTCGATGACGTCGTGATCAGTTGTGTGAACGGCGTGGGCGTGGAACTGAATACGGCGAGCAAACAATTGATGGCTTACGTTTCCGGCCTCGGCCCGGCGCTGGCGGCGAACATCGTGGCGTATCGCAATGAAAACGGGCCGTTCAAGTCGCGGGCGGAATTGAAAAAAGTTCCGCTCCTCGGTGAAAAAGCGTTTGAGCAAGCGGCGGGTTTTTTGCGCATCCGCGACGGCGCGCATCCGCTGGACGCGAGTGCGGTTCATCCAGAGAGCTACGAACTGGTGGATCGCATGGCGAAAGATTTGAACTGCACGGTCATTGATTTGATGCGCGATGCCGGATTGCGCCAGAAAATTCAGTTGCCCAAATACGTCACGGAAACCGTGGGCTTGCCGACGTTGACCGACATTCTCGGCGAACTCGCAAAGCCCGGTCGCGACCCGCGCCAGAAGTTTGAAGTGTTCTCGTTTCAAAGCGGCGTGGAAAAAATGGATGACTTGAAGCCCGGCATGAAGTTGCCTGGTATTGTGACGAACGTGACGGCGTTCGGCGCGTTCGTGGACATCGGTGTGCACCAGGACGGGCTCGTTCATGTCAGTCAGTTGTCGGACCGATTTATCAAAGATCCATCCGAAGTCGTGAAGGTTTCTCAGAAAGTAACCGTGACTGTGACGGAAGTGGATTTGCCGCGCAAACGCATCGCACTCTCGATGAAGGCGGCACCGGTCATCGGTGCAAGCACGAGTGGCACGCGCACGTCGCCCGCCGCGCCGCGTCCAGCGGGCGGTGGTTTTAATCGTCCGACACAACCGGCGCAACCTGCACCAGTGGATTGGTTCACGGCGGCGTTAAATAAAAGCAAGGGCAACTAAAATTTATGGCCAAAGAACAGAAACCTAAAAAATCCAAACAGGATGAGCAGGCGCAGTTGTTGGCTTTGCTCCGCGCCATTTTGCCCAAGGTAGAAATCGATTCGGCGCTGGCGGATAGAATTTATTCTGCGTTCGAGGCGGAGCTGCGCGCGAAGAATCGCGTGAACTCGTTTGAAAAATTTTGTGAGCGGATTGAACTGCCCGATTTAGAGCCGAAGACGCTGGAGGAAGTAAAACAGCAACTCATCGCCGGATTTGGCGATGCGGATTTAGATATCGAACCGAATGAAGATGGCAAGGGCCTGCGCGTGGATGTTTCGTTGCCGGACGGCACGCAGTTTCACAGCCGGATTCTGGTGCGTCCGCCCGGCGCGGAGGGCAGCGACGAGCAGGAGATCACGCTGAAATTTGTCTCGTTCCCCGTGGCGCTGCCGGGCGATGCAGAAATGCTCTGGGCTCTGGCCAAGCGTGAGAACATGACAAACGACGAGGCGGCGATTGCGCTGACGAAAATCGAGGATGAGTTCTGGGCTTCCAAGGCCGGGCAGAAATTGATCAAGGATCGCGTGGAGAAAAGTTTTCCGGAATTCATCGCGCGCGTGCCGGCGGGAATGCTCGGCGACGTGGGGTTGAAGCGGCATTACAAACTGCCGGAGACGCTGAAAGTGTTGCGCGCATCGGCCAAGCAGATGTGAGATGCGGGCACAAAGTTCCGCAATCCTTGATCAAGCAAGCGCTGGTTAGGGATTAGCCGAATCGACATGCAGGGAAGCAGGGAGTTTTTCAGCGACCAAATAGATGTGGCACGGACCGGAGCGCTCAACAATCGTATCAGTATCAACATGGAAAAGACTGAAACCATTCCCCAGCTGGCAAACTCCAATCGGGGTAAAATTCTAATTGCTGACGATGATAAGCATTTTCGCGACAGTCTGCTTAAATGTCTGACGCGTGACGGTTTTGATTGCGAGGTCGCCGGCTCGGCGGCGGAAGCCATTGAGCTCTTACGAAAAAGTGAGTTCGATGTGCTGCTTTCCGACATCAATATGCCCGGCAACTTCGATTTGGAACTGGTCGAAAATATGCCGGCAATCGCTGATGGCTGCCGGTCATTCTCCTTACGGGTGAGCCGACGGTGGTCACCGCGACGCGTTCCGTGCGTTTGCGTGTGACGGCCTATCTGACCAAGCCGCCGGAAATTGTAGAGGTTTGCCGGTTGCTCGACACGGCGGTTAAGGAACGCCGGCAAATGCGGGTGCTTAAGGATGGCCGGCAACGGCTGTATGATTGGGATAATGAAATCGAGCGCCTCCAACGCCTGCTGGCACAACTCCAGACATCCGCCAAAACGAATTGAGGCGAAAGCAGAAAAACAGCTTTTGACGCTCTCCCGTCGTCCCCGTCCAACTGGCGATCTGGTCAGTCTTTCATGGGGCGGAATCCGCCCGCCAGCCAGATGACAACGCAAATCACCAGAATCAGGCTAAGCCCGCTGCCGCCGATGACGGGGCCGCCAAAATAAAACGCGCCGCCGCCGAACAAGAGAAGAAGAACGACCATGACTAGTAATATATTCATGCCGCCAAGATAATAATTCGCTCTATGGTTGCTATGGGGTCTTCTGCCCATGGAACAAAAAATCATCCGTGGCACCTGAAAATCCGAGTGTGGGATTTGGTATTTCCAGCGCCAGTTTGGATCTTAAAGGGACAAGTTAGGGTTATACCCCATAGCCTTTAGCCGGCGGATGGCGCAATAATGCATCGTAAATTAACCAACCAAACAACCATGATGCTTATGAAAAAAATCCTCCTCGGCTGCGTCGCCACCGCCGCACTTTTAACCATAACCGGCTGCGCCTCGGACAGCACCCACAGCACGACCACCACGTCGCAACAAACCACTGTGCCCGCTCCCGTCACCACCACGACTACGGATACCCAAACCAAATAAGGTTTGGATTTTCGCAGGGGCGCGCGCCGTGTTTAGGTTAGTCCGCTCGGCATGGTAGTGTCGAGTGGACGCGCTACACCGTTCCGGTGAGCGGTGTGGCGCTACTGCTGGTGGTAAATTGTCCGAGAAATAATCCTGCGTTCACAACCTCCGCTGGTGCGGCGACAGCCTAAAAGGAAAACCGACCATGAAATCCAAACCCATGCCCAAAGACCCCGTCTGTAAAACGCCCGTGGCGGCAGCCACCGCGCTCTACGAAAAGCACGCTGGGAAAATCTACTATTTTTGCAGTTATTTCTGCCGGCATGAATTTCTGCTTCGCGCCTCGGAGCCTGCCGCGCGGAAAAGTCTGTAAACACCCATGGATAGCAACTGATATCTTTCCCACCGCCTTTTGCACCATGGCCTTACGCCTGCGCGACGTTTGCGCGTTGTCATAAAAGAACTACTCCCCGTCATATTCCCCAAAATTCAAAAGGCGGCCACCGTTAGGTGACCGTCAGTTATTTGGCTCCTCTTTATTTCATTTCAGCCGGTCGCGACGATACCGAGCGGTGGACTCCTCCTGGGCTTCAAGACGCCCGACGAAGTCTATTGCTAAAACCCTAATTTTTGTCGCACTACAAATGTGAAACTAAAATGTTCCGCATGGCCATGGCCAGCGCATCTTGGTGGTGGACGACGAGCCAGCGTTGACGACGGTCTTTCAACGATGGTTGAGCCGCATGAATTATCAAATCACGACCAGCAATGATCCAAACGCGACACTGAAATTATTTTGCGCCCAGCCCTAGGGATTCGACCTGGTCGTAACCGATCTGACGATGCCGGAGATGAACGGGATGGAACTGGCGCGGCAGATCCGCGCCGTCCGGCCCGGTATGCCGATCCTGCTGGCGAGCGGATTTAACGCCACGCTCAGTCACGAAAACCTGCGTGATGCGGGCATCCTTGGTTTGATCCAGAAACTGTTTTCAAGCATCACGCTGGCGGAAGCGGTGCAAAAAGCTTTCGCTACCGGTCATACCCGCTGATGAAGGTGCAATCAGTGGGCGTAGATTCCATTTTCGCTTCCATTTCCGACGCGGTGAATTAAGTTCTGCGGAAAGATGATTCCCATTTTGGACAACCACGATCTTTTCGTCAGCACACTGGGGTGAATGAAAATGAAATTTGGCATCAATACATTCCTGTTCACCTCGCCGTTCACCAACGCCAGCGCAAAACTGTTCCCGAAATTCAAGGCGTGGGGTTTTGACGGCGTGGAGATCGCCATCGAAAATCCGGCGGACATTGATGCGGGGTTCGTGAAAGCGCAATTGGACCGCCACGGGATGGTCTGCACTTCGGTTTGCGCCTGCTTTCCGCCGAGTCGCGATTTGCGCGGCACCAAGACCCAACAACGCGCATCGGTGGTTTACCTGAAACGGCTGGTGGACATCGCGGATGTTCTCGGCACAAACATCGTCATGGGCCCGCTTTATTCTGCCACCGGTCGCGCGGATGCGGTGCCGGTTGGTGAATACAAAAAGCAATGGTTCACGGTGCGTGGGCATTTGAAAACGATTTGCGCTTACGCCGAGGCGAACGGGAAAATCATCTGCATGGAGCCGCTGAACCGTTTTGAAACGGATTTTATCAACACGGTGGAGCAGGGGTTGCAGATGATCTGCGAGGTAAAAAGTCCCGCGCTGAAATTGTTGCTCGATACGTTTCACATGAACATCGAGGAAAAAAATCCAGCGGCGGCCATTCGTCGTGCGGGCAAACACGTTGGGCACATCCATGCGAGCGCGAGTGATCGCGGCACGCCGGGCAACGACCATGTGGACTGGCGCGGTGTGGCGGCGGCTTTGCGCGAGATCCAATACGAGGGCGCGGTGGTGATCGAATCGTTCACGCAGGACGTCAAGGTAATCGCCCGGGCGGCAGCGATCTGGCGTAAAATTGAACCGCGTCGCGACGACATCGCAAGCAAGGGACTCGTGTTTCTGAAAAAGACTTTTAAATAATTCTGTAATCTCGCGGTGAGTTCACCGTCATTATTTTCACAACCCGGACATAATATTATGAAAACACTGGCCATTTTGATTTTTGCCTTAATCACCTCCGCCCCCGTTGTCAGTCACGCTGAAGACAAGCGCATCGTTTTGATCGCTGGCAAACCCAGTCACGGACCCGGTGAACATGAGCATCGCGCGGGGATGTTATTGTTCCAAAAATGTTTGGCCAATTTTCCGGGAGTCAAAGTGGAGGTTTGCACGAACGGCTGGCCGACGGATCCCGCGGTGCTGAGCGCCGCGGCGGCAGTTGTGATTTACAGCGATGGCGGCGGCGGGCACCCCGCGTTACAAGACGATCACCTGCAACAACTCGACGCGCTCGTGAAGCGAGGCGTCGGTTTCGGTTGCATCCATTACGCCGTGGAGCCAACGCTTGAAAAGGGGCAGAACGAATTTCTTGACTGGATGGGCGGCTGTTTTGAGATCAACCGCTCGGTGAATCCCACGTGGGAGGCGGAGTTCAAAAACTTTCCCGTGCATCCCATCGCGCGCGGCGTGTCGCCGTTCAAGCTCAAGGACGAATGGTATTTCAACATGCGTTTCCGCGACGGCATGAAGGGTGTGACGTCAATTCTCGCGGCGGTTCCTGACGCCGACACGATGTATCGCGCCGACGGACCGCACGAGGGCAATCCCGGCGTGCGCGCGGCCGTGGCGCGCGGTGATCTGCAAACCCTCTTGTGGGCTGGCGAACGGGCAGATGGCGGACGTGGCTTTGGTTTTACCGGCGGTCATTATCATCGCAACTGGGGCAATGATGATTTCCGCAAGCTGGTGCTGAATGGAATTCTTTGGGTCGCCAAAGTTGAAGTGCCGGCGGACGGTGTGAAATCATCCGTGACCGCCGCTGACCTCGAACAGAACCTTGATCTCAAAGCGCGCAAGGTGAAAGCAAAACCGGTAGTTATGCCCACGCCCGCACCGGCGACCAAGTAGCTGAAAATTATTTCGCCGCGTAGCCGGGTTTGGGTTTGCCATCGGCATCGAGCTTGTCGCAGGCCCACAACACGCCGCGCGTGACGAGGTCAAGGTAGCGTGCATCGGAAACCGTTTCGTTGTTGTGGCCGATGGTCGTGGAGAAGACGCGCGCCTTGCCTAGGTAAACATTTTCCCATGCGACGACGAAATCATTTGTGCGTTGGGGTTCGCCGGTTTTGTTTTTGATGACTTGCACGCCGTGCGCGAGGGCGTGGGCGGTGGGGAACACTTGCACGTTGTTGTAATGCTCTTCGCGGATGGTCGTCCAATCGGCGAGGCCGGTGCTGATGGCGTTGGTTTTGTCGGTGAAAGAAATGGCAATCGGTTCCTGCGGGCCGTGGCCGCTGGATTGAATGCCGAGGTATTCATACCAGTGCGAATTGTCCGCGCCGTTAGCGACAGCTTTTTTAAAATCGCCGAAACGATAACTATGCATGGCGCAATGCAAATTCACTCCGGGAATGCCGTCTTGATGTGGCTTGAGCACACCCTGAATGATGGCGGGCTCGGTGATGTCGGCCGCACATTCGTCGTGGATGATCACGTCGTAGCCCTTTGCGTAATCGGGATTACCGTAGATCGGCAGCGCGGGTTTGGTGTTGCCGTCAGCAGAGTAGATGATGTCCACGGTCACATTCGCGCGCGACTCGAGGCCTTGCTTGAGGATGTCTTTTTGTTTCGCGTAATCATGGCAGCAGCCGCCGGTGATGAGCAAAGCCTTGATGGGTTTGGTGGCTTCTTGTGCAAACAGCGCGGAAGCAGTTGGCAGAAGGCAGCTGACGATAACGGTGCGAAACAGTGAATGGGGGAAATTTCTTTGCATGGCAATAACTAGCACGCAGAATTTTGGCGGACAAGCGGGAAAGTTTTGGGGCGTGAGTCTTGACAACTGCTTGATGAAAATGTTTTAACTTTTGCTGTCCCAATCACGTCCATAGCCACTGAATTTACATCCACATACTTTATGACCAACTCGCTCCCCATGCCCCGCCGTAACTTTCTCAAAAACGTCGCCGTCGCGGGGGCGGCGTTTTCGGCGCTGCCTTTGTTCAATGTCCGCGCGGATGGCGTGGCCAGAAAATTCAAGGTCGGCCTCGTGGGCTGCGGTGGGCGCGGCAAAGGTGCGACGGAAAACATGATTGAAGCCGCCAAGTCTCTGGGGCACGAGGTGGAAGTTTTCGCCGTGGCAGATTTTTTTGCCGAACGTGCCAATGAGGTCGCCAAAAAATATTCCATTCCCGCCGGACGCGTTTTTTCCAGTGCGACAGGCTATCGCGAATTGATGGCGCAGCCGGTAGACATCGTGATTCTCGCCACGCCGCCGGTGTTTCGTCCTGCACACTTCGAAGCGGCGGTCGCGGCGGGCAAGCACGTCTTCATCGAGAAGCCCATCGCGGTGGATCCGGTTGGCGCGCGGCAGGTGATTGCGACGGGCGAAGTGGCGAAACAGAAAGGATTATCCGTCGTGGCTGGCACGCAGCGGCGGCATCAGGCAAGCTATTTGCATAATCAGTTTGCCGTGGCGAACGGCGCGATTGGAAAAATCACCGGCGGCACGGTCAGTTGGTGCGGTGGCAGACTTTGGTTCAAGGAGCGCAACCAGGATGAGGGTGATGCGAGCTACATGGTGCGCAACTGGACGAGCTTTTCGGAAATGTCGGGAGACCATATCGTCGAACAGCACGTTCACAATCTCGATGTGGCGAATTGGTTCATGGGTCGCACGCCGGTATCGGCGGTCGGCTTCGGTGGTCGCGCGCGGCGGCAGACAGGCGACCAGTTTGATTTTTTTAGTGTGGATTTTAATTACGGTGAGGACGTGCATATCCACAGCATGTGCCGGCAGATCAAAGGCGCTTATACCAGTGTGAGCGAATTTTTCAGCGGCACCGAAGGCAATACTTTTGGCGGCGGCAAAATGACCTCCGCCAAACTCACGGATATGAAAATCCCGGAATTCAAGGCTCACGAAAACCCGTATGTGGAAGAGCATGTTTTTCTGTTGGATAGCATTGTGAAAGGCGCGCCGGTGAATGCTGCGCGCACCGTGGCCGAGTCCACATTGACTGGGCTCATGGGTAGAATTTCCTCATACACCGGTCAATTGGTGCGCTGGTCCGACTTGACGACGAATACGGAATCGCCGTGGTATAATTTGGCGCTCTCACCGTCAGCGGCGGATTTTGAAAGTGGCAAAGTGGTCGCGCCGAAGGATGGTGTGTGTCCAATTCCGGGTGAGGCGTGACCGGATTATTCGCCTTGCTCGCATAGTAATGCTGGTCGCATTTTTCGCGCATCCAAGAATCTTCCGCTTCAAAGTGGCCGCTGCGCGGTCAACGTCTGGTCGCGTGTGACCGGACTCACCTCTGGCAGGATTCCTCCGCTACGATTTTTTACCGCAGCGCTTCCGGTGGGATGTGCGTGAGTTGCATTCCAAATACGAGGAAGGCGATCAACGCAAAGTAAGTGACGGCCACCACCAGCCTTTGCTGCGGTGTGACTTCAAAATAACGTTTCTCTTCGTCCGTTTTTGCACGGAATAGCGAGAATAGTCGAGGCAGCGACATCACCAGAATTAACAGCAGCATGAAATTGAAATTCGTGATTGTCAGCACCACCATGATGAGGAAACCCACAATCCACAACCACGGCGAAAGCGCGGAGACGATGCGGCCGCCATCGAGAAAACCGACGGGCGCAAGGTTGAACAGGTTTAGAAAAAACCCGGAATACGCCAGCGCACGGAACAATGGGTTGCCGGTGGCGAGGTAAATCAGTTCGCAGACCGCCGCGCCGATGGCTCCTAGCAGTGGGCCGCCGATGCCGACTTCGGCTTCGATGCGCGCATTAGGCGGCATATCTTTCAGAGCGATGAACGCGCCCATGAAAGGAATGAAAACCGGCCAGCCTACTTTCAGGCCGCATTGCCGCGCGGCGATGAGGTGGCCACATTCATGGACAAAAATCAGCAACACAAATCCGACAGCAAACTGCCAGCCCCAAGCCATCGCATAGACTCCGATAGAGAGCACCATTGTCGCGCCGGTTTTCAAGAAAGGCAGGACGAATTTGAGCTTGCCGAGAAATTTCAGGACAAGAAACAAGCCCACGCCAATTGGGCCGAAATTTTTTTTGAGCTTGTCGCCAAACGTTGGAGGCTTGGCAGGCGGCGGCGGCGTCTCATTTGTTTCCATGGCGATATGATTTAACGTCGCGCCTTATCGCGTCAAACGGAATTCTGCGCCCGCAGTGGCATTCACACAGCATTCAGCGTAAACTTTTTTCCAGATTTCCCGCGTAACCCGTCAGTTCCAGAAATGCCGAGCCGATTTCTTTTCCGGCTTCGTCGCGGATGCGGCAGCCGCCCTCCCAATACGCCAGGCTTCCGCCACCAGCGAGTTCCTGATTTTCCACGAGCGGTTCGAGGAGGAAACTAACGCGCTGGTTTGATTGCGGATCCCGCGTCTGCACCTTCATGCTCACGGGATATTTCGCACCGGTGACCGGGCTTTTCCACGTCTGCACCGTTTCCATTTTGAACTCTGCCGATGGTAGGTGAGTCACGATGTTGTTGGTGCTGACCCATGCGAGTGTTGAGAAATCGTCCTGCGAGCCATCCTTGCGGCGCATCCGGTAGGCCATGATTTCGCGGCCGTCCTTGAATTGCAGGCAGCACCAGTCCCAGCCGGTCTGATTGTCACCCAACTGACTGCTGCTGATTTCGTGATCCATCCAAGCCTCGCCATAAACGTGATTGGTCTCGGAATTGAATTTCACTTCACCGCTCGCCTGCAATCTGGGGAACGTCAGATAATAACTTGCCGCCGTCGGATCCGCCGCTTTGCGCGAAACGGAATTCTGCCCGAACACCACGAGCGGTTTGCGTGGCTGCAATTCCAGTTGGAAACTTGTTTCGCCGCCGAACGAGCCACGCAAATCCATCGTCTCGCGGTTCGTGTCCGTCATGCGGAGCGACCAGTTGCCATTGCGGACATCCAGTCCACCAGTGGATGAAGATGCGTCCCAGCCGTTGCGGTTCAATCGTTGCTGGTGCAAAAACTTTCCCGACTTCACGTCCAGCAACGCCATGTGCGCGAGAAATAATTTGTCGCTACCGAAAGCCGGATTGTTTGTCCCGGCGGAATTTGTGGGCGAACCCGCGCTGCGGAAAAATGTCGCCTGAAAACCTAAGCGGCGTCCGTCGTCGCCGAAAAGATGGCCGGTGATATACCACCACTCGATTTTGAAATCATCATGGCTGCCGTGGTCGCGCGGAAACGAGAACACGTGGCCCGCCTGTGGCAGCGCGAAGCCGTCCGCAGTTTTGGCGGCGTCTTCCGCGAGCGCTTGCGTCAAAACCAGCAGCGATAAAATGGGCAAAATGATTTTGTTCATGTCATTCCTCGCGATCCGCCGCCAGGCCGGAACCCCAGCGCCCGACAAAAAACGCCACGACCGTTCCCGCGCTGACGACCAGCAGGCCGAGCGCCGCCAGTTGCAGCCACGGAATCGCAAATTGCAGCGTCCAGCCGAAGCTTTGCTTGTTGATGACGTAAATCAAAATCCAGCCGAGGCCGAGGCTCACGACCATGCCCACAACTACGCCGCACACCGAGAGCAACGCGCCCTCAATCGCTGTGGCCAGCGCCATTTCACGGCGTCGCCAGCCTAGTGCGCGGAGCGTGGTGAGTTCGCTGCGCCGGTCAAGCAGGATGCTGGAGAGCGTCATGCCTAGTCCGATGACCGCGACGATGATGCCGATGAGTTCCAGCGCGTAAGTCACCGAGAACGTCTGGCGGAAGATGCGGAGAATTTCCGTGCGCAGATAGCGGTTCGTCAAAATCGAGAGGCCGGGAAATTTGGCGGACAATTCCTCTTGCACGGTTTCCGGCGCAAGATTGGTTTGCGTCATCACAATTAGGCTCGTCGCCAGTTCATCGCCGAACCACGCGGCAAAGTGTCGTCGCTCAATGATCAGCGAGCCGCGCTCGTTGCCGTAATCGGAGAAGACGCCCGCGATGGTCAATCGCTTTTCTCCGTTCGGTATGGGAATCGTGACGCTGCCGCCGCGCCGCACACGGAAGCGTTCAGAAAAACTTTCGCTGATAAATGCGAGCTGCTCGTTTTGTTTCAGGTCGTAAATCTTTTCGTCCAGCGGCGGCTGACGCCACGTCAGGTTTTGGTGGCGCTGGGAAAAATCCATGTCCACGCCGACGAGCATCGTGCTCAAGCCGTTGATTTCGATGGCGGCGGATTGCATCACGTTGACCTCGGCCACCGCGGGGCTGGCGACCAGCGCGTGCCACGTCGCGGGCGAGATGCGGTTTTGTGTCGAGGCGCTTTGTGCGCCGTCGCTGCTGATGTAGAGGTCCGCCTGAAATGTGTTGTTGATCCAGCCGCGCATTGTTGTCTCGAAACTCGCGACGAGGATGATCATGCCCGCCGCCATCGTCACCGCGCACAACAAGCCGGCGGCAGCGAGACGATGTCGGCTAGAGGTTTTGACGAGATGGCTCGTGGCGATTTTGGCGGCGATGGAATATTGCCCAGTGAAACGAAAAAGTTGTGCCAGTTGCCGCAAGACGTGGCTGCACAAAATCCCTCCACCTAAAATCAATCCGAGTGCCGCTGCGTAACCGCCAAGCGGAAACCGCAGCGCGCCGGAGAAGCGAAGCGGGGGCAGCAAAACCAAGAGCGCGCTAATCGCCAGTAGCGACAATGCGAACGGCGCGGATTGCAAAATGGATTTTCTTTCCTGACTTTCCGAATGACGCGAGAGGATTTGCGCGGGGGGAATTTTGGCCGCCTGTCGCGCGGGCCACCAACCGGCGATAAGACTTGCGCCGACTGCGAGTGTGATGGCGATGAAAAATTCTCCACCATCAAGCCGCGCCGAATCCACGGTGGTCGCGTAGTAAAGCGCGTTAACGGTGCGCCCGACGAACCGGACGGCGAATTGCGCTCCGCCCCAGCCGAGCAACGCGCCAAACGCGCCGCCTACCAGTCCGAGCAGCATCGCTTCCAACAGCCAGACGTGGCGGATGATGCGTTCGGTCACGCCAAGTGAGCGCAACACGCCGATCTCCTCACGCCGCCGCACGACCGCGCCGTCGAGGCTTTGAAAAATCAGATACAACCCGACAAGCAAACCGATGAGCGAAAGAATTGTCAGGTTCATCCGAAACGCGCGCGTCATCGTCGCGGCGCTGGCGCGACGGTCTTCCGGCGAGAACACTTGCCAGCGATTTTTTCCGAGCGCGTTGAGTTGGTCGTGAAGTTTTGCGCGGCGTGCGTCCACATCCGCGCCGTCGGTCACGATGAATTCAATCCGATCCAGTTTGCCCTCGCGATGTGCGATGCGTTGCAGCGCGGGCAAATCCATCATCAACAGATGTTCCGGCGGTGTCGGGCGTGACGGTGAGGTGGGAATCAAACCAGCGACTTCCAGTTCCACCACGTTTTCATCCACGACCACGCGGAAATGGTCGCCGATGTTCAGCTTGGAGTTTTTCGCCATCGCCGCGCTGATGAAGACGGCGTTGTCCTTTCGCAGCAGGTTCCAGAACTGATTGCCGCCGGTGTAATTCGTCGCAGTGGATTGCTGGTCGAACCAACTGCGGTCGGTGTCGGCGGCGGACGCAAGATTCTGGATGGCGACCAGATCAAGGCCGAGCAGGTGATACGTCTGGCGTGAACCGATTTGTTCTTCTTTCTGCTCACGCGGCTTGGCGCCGGTGGTTTCGATGACTGGAATGATTTCAACGGCATCATCGCCGAGCGCGTCGCGCAATTCGCCGAGAATGGCAACCGGGAGTTCGCCGGCGGGCGCGGAGATTTGCCAGTCGCTTTGCTGCGTGAGCAGGCCGGTGAAGTTTTGGAAACTGGAAACGGCGGCGCGGTTCGCGAGCCGGATGGAAAAGAACACTGCGATGCCCAGCGCCAGAATCAAAATCTGCAACGCCGTCTGGCGCGGCGCGGAACGCCAGTGGCGCAACGTGAAGCGTCGCAGCAGCAAACCAATCGTGGACAGCGGGCGCAGGTCGTTCATGCCGCCGAGGTTTCCTTGACGATGACGCCGTCCCGCATGTGCAGGCTGCGATGACAGATGCGCGCGGCATCCGGGCTGTGCGTGACCATCAGCATCGCAGTCTTCAGTTCAGTGGAAAGTTCCTCGAGCAGATCCAAAATGTTTTCGCCGTTCGCAGAATCGAGATTGCCCGTCGGCTCGTCGGCGAGCAACAAGGCCGGCTTATGCGCGAGCGCGCGGGCGATGGCGACGCGTTGCATCTCGCCGCCGGAAAGCTGGCCAGGAAATGCATCCGCGCGATGCGCGAGCTTCACCCGTTCCAACAGTTCCATGCCGCGCGTGCGGCGTGCGCGTGGCGGGACGTTGAGCAACTGCATCGGTAGCTCGACGTTTTCAAACGCCGTGAGCGTGGGCAGTAGGTGGAAGAATTGAAAAATTGTGCCGATGCGTTCGCGGCGCAGCGCGGCGAGTTCATCGCTGGAAAGTTTTTCTAGCGCCGCACCGTTGAGTTGGATCGAGCCGCTGTCTGCGCGGTCAACGCCGCCGAGACAGTTGAGCAACGTCGTTTTGCCGCAACCGGACGGGCCGACGAGCGCGACGCGTTCACCGGCAGCGAGCGTGAAGGAAACCTGGTTCAGCACGCAGCGTGTCTGATAACTTTTGGTCACGCGCTCGACGCGCAGAATGGTCGCCGCGATTTGCGTGGCGGGTGGTGGGGAGACGGCCGATTCCATGCACCATGATTCGTTCTGTGCCGCTGCGCGTCAAACGGAATTCCATGCGGGTCTTAGGACTTTTCATTTCGCCGCTTTGGATTAGATTGGCCGGACATGATTCTGGTTTTGGACAACTACGATTCGTTCACCTACAACCTCGTGCAATTTCTGGGCGAGCTGGGCGTGGACTTGCAGGTGCGCTGATTTCATTGGCGTTTTTTGCGTTTTCATTTTCGAGTTCCACCATACTTCTGAACCAAAAATTTTCCACTTAAAACGCTAAAAAGTGACAAAAAAGTGTCTCGCCTTAGAACGGTGCTTAGAACGGAATGATGGATTTTACTGCACGGTGTTTAGGTCGGGATTTCACCGGTTTAGAACAGATAGGCGCAATATCAGGAACGCTCATTTAACTTAGCTTGTCGGGTTCAAAAAGTTGGCTCACAATTCTTACATTGCCGCTGAAATTAAACCGCTATGGCCACCAAACAAAATATCCGCACGGAGTATACTGACGAGGATCGCAACCTTGATTTTGATCCTTCCTTAACAAATCCAGTTAGTGTTGGTCGGCAAGATATTTGGATTACGCCGGAATTAAAACTGGCCGCTATAGCACTTAAAAAAACTCTGAGCATCAAGCGTGATGAACAGATGACAGAGGCACGCATTGAAGATGTGGATTTGAAGTTTGATACTCACAAGAAGCGCGCGGAATTTTTTGACGCACTAGGTAAGCTGGCAACACTTGTGAATTCGAATTTTCCACGCACTTACCCACTTCATAAACCCTGCGCACCTGAATCATCAACCACAGCTGATGGGGTATGGCTAAATTTTTGGTATAAATATTTTTTGCCAGATGTGTTCGCTACGGTGATTGAGGATGTTGCTGCAACAGAACAGCAAATCATTCCCGCACCTTCTGAAGTGGTTGCCTGCGCCCAATCCTATCTCGCGGCATACGACTTGGGCTTTATCAGGATGGCTTTGACAGTGGATGAAAACGTTGATCAAGGAGCCGTTGATTCCTTGACCGAATCATTGCGTGAAACTCAAAGCGGATTAAAAAAATTTCTGCGCCTGTTGGTGCAATGCCTAGCAGGACCGGAAACTACTCGCGTCGTTATTCACAATGAAGATCAGATCGAAGTGAATGGCGTCACTAAGGAATTTACCGGAGCGGCGCTAAAGGCTTTGTTGACGCTGACCTTGTTACGCGACCAGGCCGAGTTTAAGTTGCAAGATTTTGCGAAGTTATTTCATGGAGAGGACGCCGGTGATGCCAAGACGGATTTTGACAACGCCATGAAGGCGTTGAAGAAAATGTTGCCGTCAATATCATCAAGCACACCCTCAAAAAACCTTCGTGCCATTAATGGTTTGAAGTTTTTAGTTCTCGCTGACAAGGCTTTAATTATCAAGCGCTTAAAGCGTCTAAACGGCATTTGATCTGCGCGGAAAGTATAGATAAGAATTCATTGTAAAAGTTCATTCAAACAGCGTAAAACTGTGTATTCCCAGCACGGGCGGAGCGTATTTCAGGGTAATCATTTTATTTCTTTTCCTTTTTGTGCGAAATTGTCCTTGTAGCCCCGAGGTGGGCTTTCTCATAGAACTAAAAGCGGAAGTCTGCAGGATGACATGATGTCCGGAAAAATATTTTCCGCTGATGGTTTCTAATCTTCAGGTTGCTCGGTGGCTGCACGTAAAAAATGCCCACTATCAGATCAACCAAGCTACCTACTACTCAGCACGTCAACGCTGTTTGTGTTTCCGTCGAGGACCTCGGCGTCATGCCCACGAAGTTTGGGCCGAAGCCGACGCTTCGCTTCACGTTCGAGAGTGACGAGATAAATGAGTATGGGAGCAAGAAACGCTACACCCGCCTCTTTCATAAACACGGCCACGAGAAGAGCTCTTTGAGCGTCGCCATGAAGAGTTGGACCGGTTGCGACTTGGTCCACGATGCCGATGAGATTGACGAAGTGAACTGGAAGTCGTTCGAGAAGTTGCCGGCGTGTCTCACGCTTGAGCCAGGCAACGTCGTCTGCGGAAAGCAATACTACAACATCGTCGAGATCGCTGGTGTGAAGATCGAGGCTGCGAAGCCAGAACCTGCACCCGAAATCGAAGATGAAATAACCGAACCCAAGGAAACCGAGTAAATAAATCGACCCGCGACTTCGCCTGCAAAATTAAAAATTTAGGCAGGCGAAGTGGCTGGTCATGGAATCAGATTCTATGAACAACAACACTGCGGCTGGCAAGACCGTAACTGCCCCGAGCACACCGGCTGATGTGCAAGATACGAAGCTCATGGTCATCGCGATTTGTCGTGGCCAAGACGGGCAACTTGTGATCACACCCCTAGATGTGGAGCACGACACCGACGACTTAACGCCGATGACGGACGTGCAGACCAAGGCGAGAAAATCGTTGGATGAAATATTCCGCTCCACCCAGGGCGAGATGATGAAGGCCCTCGGCGCGTTGTATGAAATATTTTCTCAACGCTTATACCGCTCGCACTTCCGCACCTTTGAAAACTTCTGCTTTGCTCTGTATGGCACGCATCGCGTGGACGACACGCTCATGAAAAAAGCCAACGCGAGAGCCAAGGCGCTTAGGGCGGACGTAAAGGAGGGGATATGAGTAAACGCGAAGATTGGTCTGCTTGGAGGATGGACGAGGAAGACGTGCGCGTGCAGGTCAGCTGTCCTGGTCTGGCCAAGGCGTTCTCGAAAGAAAAAGGCGTGCGCTCCGCTGGTTATAGCGTGGCCGGAAATTACGTGAAACTATTCCATGTGAAGAAGCCTGTCGGATGGGTTGACTCCTGGATGAAGAAGAAGGTGCGTGAATCGAAGATGAACTGAACCCGACCGCCAGCGTCGCCTGCTTAAAATTTAGAGGCGGGCGACTCTGCTGGTCATGAACCCTTGAATCATGACGAATACCTTATTGGCTGGTGGTGCCGTTAACACCACTCCTAACGCCGCGCAGATTGCTGCCGGTGTGCTGGGTGAAATTGCATGGGCGAGCGATGTGCTCGGCTACTGCGAATGTCCTGGGAAAAAATCACATACCTCTAAAGATGGTGGGAAGGATTGTGTGCTTTACCTTGACCGCGTGCCGACCGTGAGTTGTTTCCATGGCAACTGTAAAGCTGCCGTGGACGCTGCGAACAAGCGTCTGCGCGCCGCGATCTTGAATCCGACGGGTGATGCTGAATATGAGCCCCGTAGATTAACGGCGGAGGAGCGTGATAGGTTGCAGGTGAGGGAGAAGAACGCCCGCCTACAACTCCGCGCTCGTAAAGCCTTGCCGACGATCTTGAAAAAACATCGCTGGCTTTACGACACGATGTTGAACGAATCGCCGGTGAGCGTCCGCGATAACGAAGCGGATCACTGGAAATTGTTGCTCAGTAAATTCAAATCGGACGACGTGGTGTGGATTGGTGAACGCGAGAGCTCCGGTAAACCTGAGAATGCCTTGAACTTCCGCACCGTCGCTGACTGGTTGAAATGTGAATGGGCACCACACCCCTTCATCTGTCCCGCGACCTTCAGAAATAATTCCAACTCACGCTCGAATGAAAAAGTTCTAGAGCGCCGTTTTGTGGTGGTGGAATCGGATGAATTGACGCGCGACGAGGTTGGCGCGGTGTTTCGTTACCTCGTTGAGAGTGGTTTGAAATTGGTGGCGGTGGTGGACACTGCCGGAAAGTCGTTGCATGGGTGGTTTGAATATCCGGGTGACGAAATGATGGAAGCACTACGCCTGTTGCTGCCGGCGTTGAAGTGCGATCCCAAGATGCTGACCGCAAGTCAGCCTGCGCGTTTGCCGAGTGCGATGCGTGGAGAGAAAAGGCAGCGTTTGGTTTATTTGGAAAGGAATTAATTATGAGACTATTTGAAAATCTGCCTCTGCCACCCGTGTATTACCACGGTCGCGAGGCTTCGTATTGGAGAGAAGATGATCGCGGTGGGTGGATCAAGATCAACGAGAGTGCCGTGCGCTTGTTCGTAGCCGATCATGGCTACGCCAAGAAGGCCGAGAATGAAGTGAACGCCGAGGCTGACGCCTGTATTCTTAAAATTCAGGAGACGCAGAACGTGGCGTATGTCGGTCCGTTAGCCGGTCACGCTCCCGGCGTTTACCGTATCGCCGGCAACCTCGTCCTCGTAACGAACGGCCCGAAGTATATTCAAGCTCGTGCCGGCGACTGGCAGACGTTGAAGCGCTTGTTTGAAGGCATGTTCGTGGATGGTGCGGTTGACCAGACTCCGTATTTTTATGGTTGGGTAAAAACCGCCATGGAATCGTTTAGGTCAGGGAATTGGAGAGCGAGCCAGATGTTGGCCTTAGCAGGTGACGCTGGCAGTGGAAAATCCTTAACGCAGAACTTGCTCACCGAAATCTTTGGTGGTCGTAGTGCCAAGCCTTATCAGTTTATGAGGGGTGGCACGGAATTTAACTCCCACTGTTTTTCAGGCGAGCATTTGATGTTGGAGGATGAAAGTGAATCAGTTGATCCCAGATCTCGAAAACATTTTGCCGCGATGATGAAGACGTTGTTGTGCGGGAAAGATCAGAACTGCCATGGGAAAAACAGGGAAGCCATTACGCTCCGACCTCTCTGGAGAATGAGCGTGAGTTTGAACGATGACCCCGAGCGTTTGC
This sequence comes from uncultured Verrucomicrobia subdivision 3 bacterium, assembly GCA_903847285.1. The sequence continues at coordinate 36,725 of CAINDH010000131.1, forward strand.
TAGTGTTGCCATCCCTCGACGATGATGTGCGCGATAAAATTATTGCGTTGAAAGTGGTGAAGTGTGCGATGCCGATGCCGACCCACACACCTAGTTTACAGGAAGCGTTTTGGCAGACGATGATGAATGAGTTACCTGCGTTCTTAGCTCACCTCGAAAGCTGGACGATTCCTGCTACCTTTGCCGACGCGCGCTATGGTGTGTGCGCCTTCCAACATCCCGAGATTGTTGAAAAGTTGAACACCACGAACGCCGAAAACCGTCTGCTCGAATTGATTGATCTGACCATCTTCAGGAATCAGATGCAACGTAAGCCGTGGATTGGTTCGTCAGCGGAGTTGGAGCGTAGGTTGTCGGAAGACTCCTGCCCTTACCGCAACGATGCGAAGCGTTTGTTTAATTGGAGAGACGCTTGCGGCACGTTCTTGGGTAAAGCCGCGAAGTCGAAGGTTGAATTCGTAGCTGGTCGTGTCAGTTCAAGAGTGCTGCGTGGTAAAACGGTGTGGACGATTAACCCACCGTTGCGTGACGAGCCGGCACCAGAGCCGGAAGCAACGCCTGTGCCCACCTCCCGCAACCTCCCACCCATGCCGATAGTGTCGGAAAACAGGGTCTGAGGTAAAAGTGGTGGACGGGTGACCCTGGTTTGTGACTTCTTTAATCCAAAAATGAAAAATTATTTTATATCAGGGCTGTAGGAGTCATAAACATGGTCCACCCGTCCACCACCTTGGCTTGCGAATTGCCCGGGATGTGCTATTTTAGCCCAATCGTGGATCTGCTTAACGGCTAACAGAGCGAAACAACGGCGGTTAAAATTAGCTCCATGCGGTGCAACACCGTCATTGTTGCAAGTCGAGTAGTTTGATTCACATTACGAATCCGGCGGTGCGAACGAGTAGCGCACATCGGTTCATCTGCTAGAAAGACCTTCTGTTTCGGGCAAACAACTTAAGCTGTCATCACGCCAAATATGCGTCTTGCCTGCTTTGAATTAACAACGAACAAAATAAAAGTTATGCCCAATATATTTGACCTACCGGGAACTTTGTTCCCGCACACCACATCACAATCGACTTGGCAATTTAGCCTTGGCGAAAACTTCCTGCATCTGTCCGACGGCACCAGCACCTACAGTTTCATCGGCAATCTGGATTTTGATGACGCTGAGCTAAAAAAAGTGGCTGATGTCCCCTTGGCGGATTTTTACAACAACGCCATATCGAAAGGTAAAGCGCAGGTTCATCGCTCCAATCCGTTCAGCATCCATCTCACGATGTTCGACGGAGAGGAAAGGATTACCAACATCTTGAATCACAAGAATGATGATGTTTGGTTGGTTAAACACAGCGGAATTCATATCTGTGAAAAGGTTGATGGAAAATTTAAGCGCGTTAGGGGAACAGGTAAGCTAGAGAGCACCAACACTCCTGACGCCAATCTTGAACGAGCCCTTTTGTTGCAAGAGCTGGTTTCCACAGACCCCATCATCAGCAAGTTTCCCACTCATCATGTAATAGATGATTATCAACAAATGTTAAGGATCGCTCCGGAATTGAGTTCGGAAAGGGAGGTTGTGCGTGCTTTTCTACGTCAGGCGGGCGCTACAGCGCAAATTGACAAAAGCCAAGCAGACGCGTTGATTGCTGCGAACGTGCAACTTTTCAAATTGCACCAAGCATCTAAACAAAGCCCCTCCCGCTCTACGGAAATCAAACCTTCGGTGGGATAATAAATAGGTGACGGACTGGTTTTAGCCAGCTCGATCAATCACTACGAACAACCTCGATACAGCAATGTGTCGGGGTTGCTTTGTTTTCATTCACTTCAAAAAAGGAAAATTATGTCCCCTCAAGCAGGTTGGATATTGCAGGAAGAAATCTGTCCTCGAATTGCCGCCGTGGTTCCCCGGTCAATTCTCTGTGTCGGTGCCGAAGATCATGCAGAGTTGGTTCAAGACGGAATCACCATGGCAGCTCGCATGGTTGATCGCCTTGAGCAAAAGGGCAAATTGAACAACGGTGCCGGCGCAAGCAATGTGGCCTACTACACACTTCAGCATCTCAAATCTGGTCGTAGAGCCGCCGGTTCAAGTTGCGTTGACGTCCACGGTTCCATGACGCAGCTCCAAGGCCACGTCGAACCGCACTCATTAAGCGAGGTGGTATCTCAAAATGAAACTGGCGAGGAAATCTTTGAGCTGCATGACGTGGTTTCAAGCGACACCGAAGATCCTGCAACCATCGCCGCCAGGAATTTGGATTGGCAGGCGTTCGCTGGCAGTCTCACGAAGCTGGAAAAACTGCTGATCGAATGTTTGCTCAATGGACAGTCACTTACCGACGCCGCGAAACAGGCCCGCGTGCATTATTCGACGATGATCAGCTACCGTCAAAAATTGGCGGTCAAGCTGTTGGACTTCATGGGTGCGGACATTTTGAAAGACATTGCTTGCACTCCTCACTGGCGAATTGGTTTGGACTGCGAACGTCAAATACTGGCCTGTCGAGCTGATCGTCGGAATTGAATCCACCATGTCTCGACCAAAGCACTACTCGCCGGAGATTCGTCGCTTCATCGTCTCGGCACTTTACCACGAAGCAAAATTCCGTAGTGTGCCGATGACCGTGCTGACCAACGAACTGCTAACGGCCGGTCTTCAGAACTCACACGGATGGCAGAAGGCGGAGGAGACGATGCAGCTCAAGGA
>CAINDH010000132.1 GCA_903847285.1 uncultured Verrucomicrobia subdivision 3 bacterium
CAAAAATCCGCCGCAGGAAACCGGGCTGACCTACAACACTTGGGAAGGGAAGTTCCATCTCGAAATGCACTGGTGGCACGAGGCGCAGTTCGCGTTGTGGAATCGTTTGCCGATGCTGGAAAAATCTTTGGACTACTATCAGAAAATTCTTCCGCGCGCGGAAGGCACGGCCAAACGCCAGGGTTACACTGGCGCGCGCTGGCCCAAGATGACGAGTCCCAGCGGCGCGGAATCGCCTTCGCCCGTTGGGCCGTTTCTCGTATGGCAGGAGCCGCATCCGATTTTTTACGCGGAACTTTGCTGGCGTGAACATCAGGACAAGGCGACGCTGAAAAAATTCCGCGACATCGTTTTTGAAACGGCGGATTTCATGACGAGCTATGCGACGTGGGATACAAACTCCAGCCGCTATGTGCTCGGTCCTGTGCTGCAATGTGCGCAGGAAATTTTCCCGAAGGACAAAACATTTAACCCCACATTTGAACTGACCTATTGGCGCTGGGCTTTGGAAACCGCACAGCAATGGCGCATCCGCCTTGGTCTGCCGCGTGAAAAAAAGTGGGATGAAGTCTTGAATGGCTTGGCGAAGAATCCCGTGACCGAAGGGAAATACGCCTTTGCCGAAACCACGCCGGATTGCTACACGAATCCAAAATGGAATGCGGACCATCCGTCCGTGGTCGGAGCGTTGGGCATTTTGCCCGGCAAAGACATTGATCCGGAAACCATGCGGCGCACTCTCGACTGGATCTGGGCGAATTGGAATTGGCCGGACACATGGGGCTGGGATTATCCAATGATTGCCATGACCGCCGCGCGGCTCGGCGAACCGGAGCGCGCGATTGACGCGCTGCTGCTCGACACGCCCAAGAATCATTACGCGCTGAATGGCCATGTTTACCAACGACCCGGCTTGACGATTTATCTGCCCGCGAACGGTGGCTTGCTTTACGCCGTTGGCTTGATGGCGGCGGGTTGGGATGGCGCACCAAAAAAGAATACGCCGGGCTTTCCCGACAACGGTCAGTGGAATGTGCGCTGGGAAAATTTGCGCGTGGCACCATAACCATATTTGGGGATTGCCCGTCCACACGCGCATGATTAGCCTGCGCGGACAATTTCCCGTATTTATTTTGATTCATCTGACATGAGCATCGCCAAATCTTTTTCGCTGGCCCAAGAACGCTACGCCGGGCTCGGCGTGGACGTGAACCACGCCCTGAAAACTCTCGCCACCATCCCTATCTCGCTGCACTGCTGGCAGGGCGATGATGTGGGTGGATTTGAAAATGTTGGTGGCACGCTCGGCAACGGCCTAGCCGTCACTGGCAATTATCCCGGCAAAGCCCGCACGCCGGACGAACTCCGCGCCGACCTCGATAAATCTCTCTCGCTCATTCCCGGCAAACATCGTTTGAACTTGCACGCGTTCTACGGCGAATTCGGCGGTAATAAAGTTGACCGCGACGCCATCGAGCCGAAGCATTTTGCGAACTGGATTTCCTGGGCGAAGCAGAACGGTCTCGGCCTGGATTTCAATCCGACTTGTTTCTCGCATCCAAAGGCAGCGGACGGTTTCACGTTATCGAATGCGGACAAAAGCATTCGTAAATTCTGGATCGAGCATTGCATTCGCTCGCGCGAAATCGGCGCGGCGATGGGCAAGGCGCTCGGCAAGACCTGCGTCACGAACGTGTGGATTCCTGATGGCTACAAAGACACGCCCGCCGACCGCGTCGGTCCGCGTGCTCGCTTGGCGGAATCGCTCGACGCCGTTTTTAAGAAAGTCATTTCACCGAAGCTGAACCTCGATGCCGTCGAACCGAAGTTGTTCGGCATCGGCAGTGAAAGTTTTGTCGTCGGCTCGCACGAATTTTATATGGGCTACGCGGTCAGCCGGAAGAAACTGCTGACGCTTGACGCCGGCCATTATCACCCGACCGAAGGTATCGCCGATAAGATTTCGAGTGTGCTGCAATTCATGCCGGAGATTTTGCTGCACGTCAGCCGCGGTGTTCGTTGGGATAGCGATCACGTCGTGATCCTCAACGACGATCTGCTTGCCATCGCCCGCGAAATCGCGGTGAACGGTTACACGAACCGCGTCCACATCGGCTTGGATTATTTTGACGCGAGTATCAACCGCGTCGCTGCGTGGACCATCGGCACGCGCAATATGATCCGCGCGCTGCTCATCGCGCTGCTGGAAACCCCGCTCATTCGCACGGCGGAAGCGGCGGGCGATTTCACCACGCGCCTCGCGTTGCAGGAAGAAGCCAAGACGCTGCCGTTCGGTGCAGTTTGGGATGCGTATTGCGAGCAACAAGGCGTGCCCGTCGGCGAACATTGGCTCACCGAAGTGAAGAGCTACGAGAAAACTGTTTTGAGCAAACGGAATTAACCTTAACCAAACTAAAACCTAAATCATGCAACCGAATCCGTTACTTGGCGTCGTCTTTCACTGGCTGGGCGGCCTGGCCTCCGGCAGTTTTTACGTTCCCTACAAAGGTGTTCGTAAATGGTCGTGGGAAACCTTCTGGCTCGCGGGCGGGATGTTCAGTTGGCTGATCTGCCCGTGGATTGGCGCGTTCGTGCTCTCGAATGATTTGCTCACCGTGCTGAAAGAAACGCCGTCCAAAACTTTTTGGATGACGTATCTCATGGGTGCGCTGTGGGGCTTGGGCGGTTTGACGTTCGGTTTAACGATGCGTTATCTCGGCATGTCGCTCGGCATGGCCATCGCGCTTGGCTACTGCGCGGCGTTCGGCACGCTGGTTCCGCCGCTGGTGAAAGGTGAATTCGCCGACAAACTTTTCAACCATTCCGGCACCAGCGCTGGTGGCCCGATTGTTTTACTCGGCGTGGTGGTATGCTTGGTCGGCATCGCCATCGGCGGTTTCGCCGGCGTGCGGAAGGAAAAAGAAATGGCGGGTAAAACATCTACTATCGCCGAATTTAATTTGTGGAAAGGCCTTGGCATCGCGACGTTCTCCGGCGTGATGAGCGCGTGTTTCTCATTTGGTTTTCAATACGGTGAGCCCATCACGAAAATCACCGCCGCGCACGGCACCGGGCCGTTGTGGGTTGGTTTGCCGGTCATCGTGGTGATTCTGCTCGGCGGCTTAACGACAAATTTTATCTGGTGCGTTTTGCTGCATATCAAGAACGGCTCGGCGCACCAATACTTCAGTCCGTCCGTAAAACCCGTAACCAGCCAGACCGAAGGCGGCGACGGACACGGCGGCAAAACTTCGGTCCAATCTTTTGAAGTCGGCAGTGTCGTGCCGCTTGTGGGCAACTGGTTTTTTTGCGCTCTGGCGGGGACGTTCTGGTATTTCCAGTTCTTCTTCTATCAAATGGGCGAAAGCCAAATGGGCAACTACAAGTTCTCCAGTTGGACGCTGCACATGGCGAGCATCATCATCTTCAGCACGCTATGGGGAATTTTCTTCAAGGAATGGAAGGGCGCACAGAAAACCACGAAGCTGCTTGTGGTGGTCATGCTGGCGTTCCTCGTCGGCTCCACCTGCATCATCGGCTATGGCAACAAAGTTTCGGCCGACCACGAAGTCACGATAAAGGGTGCAGCGACCACGACAGTTGAAGTGGTTAAAGACGCCGCGCAATCCACAGTGGATGCCGCAAAGAACGCGGTTGATGCCCTAAAAAAATAATTCACAGCAACCCCAAAAACGCCGCGCTTCGATTCACGTTGAAGCGCGGCGTTGTTTTTTAATTCTAAAATCCACTGCAAAATCCGGGTTGAGCCGCGTCCCTCCCGGGCGGAATCTGCAAACGGCCATTGCCCGAACGGCAGAAATTGTCGTAACTTGCCTGCGGCCATTGCTGTCTCAAGGGAAGCAACTTGCTAAATCATTTTATGCCGGAAAAATCAGGTGGAAGTTCGTTCAAGTGGATGGTGGTCGCCGCGGTCATCGCGGTGGTCGCGGGCGGGTATTTTTATTTTCACAAGCAGCGCGGGGCGGCGGTCGCATTCAACTCGGCGGCGGTGTCGCGCGGCACGTTGACGCAGACGGTCACGGCCACGGGAATCTTGAATCCAGACAAAAGCGTGCAGGTGGGTTGCCAGGTGTCAGGCCGCATCAGCGAAATTTTTGCGGACTTCAATTCACAGGTGAAAGCGGGCGAGCCAATCGCGCAGCTCGATCCGCGCACGTATCTGGCGCAGGTGGCTTCCGCCGAGGCTGACCTGGCGAACGCCACGGCGAATCTGGAGTTGCAGCAGGCGCAGTCAAAACGCGCCGCCGAACTTTACGCGAGCAAGCTGGTTTCCGGTTCTGATTACGACATCGCGCAGGCCACGCTGCATCAGGCAGAGGCGGCGGTGAAAATCAAGCAGGCTTCCGTGGATAACGCCAAGACGAGCCTCGGCTACACAAAAATTGTCTCGCCCGTAGATGGCGTGGTGATTTCCCGCAATGTGGACGTGGGACAAACGGTGGCGGCGAGCTTTAATACGCCCACACTCTTCCTCATCGCGAACGATTTGACAAAGATGCAGATTGACGCGGCGGTGGCGGAGGCTGATGTGGGAGGCGTGATCGAGAACCAGTCGGTGGATTTCACGGTGGATGCGTATCCCGGCCGCACGTTTCACGGCGCGGTAGTGCAGGTGCGGAATTCGCCGACGACGGTAAACAACGTGGTGACTTACGATGCGGTCATTGGCGTAACGAATCTGGATTACAAATTGAAGCCCGGCATGACGGCGAACGTTTCTATCATTGTGGCGCAGCGAGAAAATGCGCTGCGCCTGCCTAACAGCGCACTAAGGTTCCGTCCGCCGGACAGCGTGATGTTGCTGACGAACGACCTGGTAAGCTTGCCGCAGCCAACGAACGATGTGTCGAACACCAAGGGCAAAGGCAAGGGCAGGGGTGGCCGCAATGTGCGCGCGGTTTATGTGGCTTCGGAAAAAAATTCCGCCGCGCTCAAGCCGGTGCAGGTGCGCACGGGGATCTCGGACGGCATTTTCACGGAAGTCGTCGAAGGCTTGAGCGAGGGCGACAAGGTCATCACGAGCGTGGTGAATAACGATCCGGCCGTGAATACAACTCCGGCCAGTCCGTTTGGCGGCGGCGGTTTCCAGCGGCGATAAAATTTTCGTCCTCGGGTTAGTCATCGAGGACGAGAACGAGAATCAAATGCTACCAGTCATTCAACTCGCAGACATCCACAAGACCTATCGCACAGGCGAAGTGGATGTTCACGCCGTGCGCGGCGTGTCGCTGGATATTTTGCCGGGTGAGTTTGTGGCCATCATGGGGTCGAGCGGCTCAGGCAAAAGCACGCTGATGAACATGATCGGCTGTCTGGACCGGCCTACGCGCGGAAATTATTTTCTCGATGGCATTGACGTTTCCACGCTGGACCGCGACCAGCGTGCGAAGGTTCGCAATGACAAAATCGGCTTTGTGTTCCAGGGCTTCAACCTGCTTTCGCGCACGACGGCGCTGGAGAATGTCGAGATGCCGATGCTTTACAATGACCGCCGTATTCCGGCGCACGAGCAGCATGGACGAGCGTTGAAATCGCTGGAACTGGTCGGCTTGGCGCAACGCGCGGATCACAAACCAAATCAACTTTCCGGCGGGCAGCAACAGCGCGTCGCCATCGCCCGCGCGTTGGTGAATGAGCCAGCACTTCTGCTCGCGGATGAACCGACGGGCAATCTCGACAGCCAAACGAGCATCGAAATCATGGGGGTGTTCCAAAAGCTGAACGACGCGGGCATGACAATTGTGATGGTCACGCATGAGTTGGATGTGGCGCGTTACACGAAGCGGATGATCATTCTTAAAGACGGACTCATTCGCACAGATGAGCCCGTGGCGGGACGCTTGAACGGGGATGAAGAATTGAAAAAGTTGCGGGAGGAACAACAGGCCGTGAAGCTCGCATGAAGTTCTTTGCCCCATTTAAAATCGCCTCTCGCGCACTGCGCCGGAACAAGATGCGTTCGTTGTTGACGATGCTCGGCATCATCATCGGCGTCGGCTCGGTCATCGCGGCGGTGAGCATCACCACGGGGGCGACGAAGCAGGTGGAAGACAAGGTGGCCAGCCTCGGCCAGAATGTCGTAACGGTTTATTCCGGCAGCGGCGGTGGTGGCGGGGCGCGCGGAGGTTGGGGCAGCGCGGCGACATTGACGGTGGAAGATGCCAACGCGATCAAAAAGGAAATTGCCAACGCCGTCGCCGTCAGCCCGGAAATCAAAGATGGGATGCAGATTCTGGCCAATGGACTCAATTGGCGGACACGCATCCTTGGCGAGTCGCCGGATTACCTGCAAATCCGCGACTGGGATTTGACAAGCGGGGCGATGTTCAGTGAAGGGGACGTTCGCAGTCTGGCGAAAGTGGCGGTCATCGGCAAAACCGTGGTAGATCAGTTGTTTGCCAACGAAGACCCGGTCGGGGAGACGCTTATCGTGCGCAACATCCCGTTCAAGATTGTCGGCGTGCTGGAGCCAAAGGGGTTTAATCTGTTTGGCTCGGATCAGGACGATGTGGTGGTGGTTCCCTATTCCAGTTTCATGCGGCGCGTCACCAAAAAGAATTTTGTGGATTCCATCCAGGTGCAGGCCGCGACCAAAGACGACATCATCCAAGTGCAGAATGACATCAACACGCTGATGCGCGACCGGCATAAAAGTTTTGAGCCGGACTTCACCGTGCGCACGCAACTGGAATTGATGCAGATGGCAACCTCCACGGCGAAAATCATGTCCGTGCTGCTTGCGGCCATTGCGAGCGTGTCGTTGCTCGTCGGCGGCATCGGGATCATGAACATCATGCTCGTGAGCGTGACGGAGCGGACGCGGGAAATCGGGATCCGCATGGCCGTGGGCGCGCGGGCGCGGGACATCTTGATTCAATTTTTGATTGAAGCGATCACGTTGAGCATCGCGGGCGGACTATTGGGGGTCGCGCTGGGAGTTTTGGCGACAAAAATTGTCGCCGTCAGCACTGGTTGGCCGACGGTAACGCCACTGTTGTGGGTGGGGATTGCGTGCATCTCTAGCGCGGGCATCGGCATTGTGTCCGGATTTTATCCTGCTTGGAAAGCCTCGCGGCTCGACCCCATAGAAGCGTTGCGCTATGAATGAGGCGCGCGAAGAACGCGAAGGTTGCTAGGGGTTTCAAGCTCGACGCATCCAATTTTGATTTATCCTTCGATCCCGGCGCCTCCTTCGCGCGACATTGTTTTGATGAAAACTGAAATTTTACCAACGCATACGCCCGCGCTCTTCACCGCCGCCGTCCAGCGCGCGGCGGAATGTTTGCGCGCTGGCGAGGTCGTGGCGTTGCCCACGGAAACGGTTTATGGCCTGGCCGCGAACGCACTGGATGAACAAGCCGTCGCTAAAATTTTTCAAATCAAGGGAAGGCCGGCGCACAATCCCATCATCATCCACGTTTCCGGCAACGAGATGGCGGCGGCGTGCGTGAAAGAATTCTCTGCGTTGGCGGAAAAGTTTTCCCGCGCTTTTTGGCCCGGACCGTTGACGTTGGTGCTACCGCGCGCGGATCAAATTCCCGGCAACGTCACCGCTGGCGGCGAAACCGTGGGCGTGCGCTGGCCAAGCCATCCGTTCATGCAGGCGGTCATCCGCGAGTGTGGCTTTCCGCTGGCGGCACCGAGCGCCAACCTCTCGAATCAAATCTCGCCGACGAACGCGGCGCACGTCCGCGCGCAACTCGATGGAAAAATTCCGCTCATCGTGGACGGCGGACAGTCACAGGTGGGAATTGAATCCACAGTTTTGGATTTGACGGTGGTGCCGCCGAGAGTGTTGCGTCCGGGAATGATCCACGCAGAATCTTTGGCGGCAGTCAGCGGAGAAATTCAGAGGCCAGAAGCCAGAAACCAGAAACCAGAGACCGGTTTGCGGAGTCCGGGTTTGTTGAAAAAACATTATTCGCCAAAAGCCAGACTGGTGGTGCTGGACTGGTTGGACGATGCTGACTTATGCGCGCAACTCATGCCGCATCACACTTTGATCGGCACGACGCACATCATCTCGCACACGAAAATCCCCGGCGGTTTCCGCGTGGAGAATGTAAGTGTGATTCCGCATGATGCGGAGGCGTTTGCGCGGGCGCTTTATGGGGAACTGCATCGCTGCGACGCGGCGGGCGCACAGCTCATCGTGGTGGAAGCGCCACCGGAAACACCAGAATGGTCGGGAATCGCGGATCGCTTACGGCGCGCTGCGGCGTAAGCTTTAAACTCAGTTCTACGGCGATCAAACCTAATTCAGCCCGCTGAATCAGGTTGCGAAAATTGTGCCACTCCGCGCTTTTCAGAATTGACGAATTTTAGGAATGTGCCAATTTGCCACCATTAAGATTTAAGATTCGTCAATGGCAACGTCGAAATCCAGTTTTTTAGACAAAGTGCTTGGCCGCATCGGGCGGTTGGATACGGAAGGTCTCCAAACGGTCGTCCAACGCCTTGCACGCGAGCGGAGTTTTCTTGAGACCCTCTTCAACACTATCGAGGACGGCGTGCTGGTAGTGGATGAAACTGGGCGGGTGATTTATTTCAATCAGGCCGTCACACAGCTCATCGGTTTGCAGGCGGGTGAGGAAGATTTGCACCTCGCCAAAATTTTGCCGGAAGTGGATTGGGAGAACATTTCCCGAGCGGACCGCAGCGGCGGGGCGCACGTCACGCGACATGAGTTTGAAGTTTTTTATCCGCGCGAACGGTTTCTTCGCCTCTACGCAGCGCCGCTTGATGGCGAGGCAAAAGGCAGTTCCGGTGTCGCCCTTATTCTCCACGACGCCACCGAAGCGCGGCAGAAGACTTTTGAAGCCATCGAGAGCGAACGCGTGCAGGCGCTGACCTTGCTTGCTGCAAGTGTGGCACATGAAATTGGCAATCCGCTCAACGCCCTGCACATCCATCTGCAACTGATGGAACGCGAGGTGAAAAAACTGAAGCGTGACGAGTATTGCGTGACGAGCGACAAGAAGTCGCGTTCACGCAATGCTGCGCAGCCGTCCTCCACCGCCACCGACGTTGCGGACAAGCTGGAACAATACCTTGAGGTTGCCAAAGGTGAAATCCACCGGCTGGATTACATCGTCACGCAATTTCTCGGCGCGATTCGGCCTTCGCCCGTGCAGTTAAAAATATCTTCGCTGAACCAAGTTGTAGAAAAAACTTTAGAGCTGATGCGGCCGGAGATTGAAAATCGCGGCATCACCATTACAACCAAGCTGGCGCGAGTGCTGACGGCGACGCCGATTGACGCGACACAAATGCAGCAGGTGCTCGTGAATCTCGTGAAGAACGCGGCGCAGGCGATGACCACCGGCGGCACGCTGACATTGCAGTCCGGCGAAAATGGCGATGGCGTGTGGGTGAGCGTGGCGGACACCGGCGGCGGGATTCCACAGGAGCAAATCAACCGCATCTTCGAGCCATTTTACACGACCAAGAAAAAAGGCAGCGGTCTTGGCCTGATGATCGTGCAGCGCATTGTGCGCGCGCACAACGGGCGCATCGAACTGGAAAGCAACTTCGGTCGTGGCACGACATTCCGAGTGTGGCTACCGTTGCATGAACGCAAACCGCGTTTGCTAGAAGCCAGCGCAACTAAATGAGAATCAATTTTATGAAGCCAACCTTGCTCATTGTGGACGACGAAAAGACGACGCGCGAAGGCTTGCGCGCCGCGCTCGAGGAGCGCTACGACGTTTATATCGCCGAGGACGCGAAGGCGGCGATGAATCTTTTGGAGTCGGAAAATTTCGCGGTGCTGCTCACGGACTTCCGTTTGCCAAACGAGGACGGCATGAAGCTCATCGCCCGCGCGAAGTCTTTGCCCAAGCCGCCGATTTGCATTTTGATGACGGCTTACGGCTCGGAAGAGCTTGCGGTGAACGCGATGAAACAGGGCGCGGATGATTACATCGCGAAAGGCCGCTTGCAGATTGATGAATTGGAAATGCGTATCGCCCGTGCGCTCAAGCAGCAGACGCTTGAGGTGGAAAATGTTTCGCTGCGCCAGCAGCTTGATTCCAAGTTTGGCCTGGAAAACATCGTCGGCGAATCGCCGGCGATGAAGGAAATCTTTGACGTGGTGCAACAAGTCGCGCCGACCCGCGCCACCGTGCTGGTGCTGGGCGAAAGCGGCACGGGCAAGGAACTCATTGCCAAAGCGCTGCACCAGTTGAGCCCGCGCGCCAAGCAGCCGTTTGTCACGGTGCATTGCGCAGCGCTCGCAGCGACGCTGCTGGAAAGTGAATTGTTTGGCCACGAGCGCGGGGCTTTTACCGGCGCGCACGAGCGGCGGATCGGGCGCTTTGAACTGGCGCAGGGCGGCACATTATTTCTCGACGAGATTGGCGAGATTGACGCGACGGTGCAAGTGAAGCTGCTGCGTTTTCTTGGCGAGCGCACGTTTGAGCGCGTCGGCTCAAATAAAACGTTGACCGCTGATGTGCGGCTCGTGGCGGCGACGAATAAAAATCTGGAAGAACTCGTCAAGGCCGGAAAGTTCCGCGAAGATTTATTTTTCCGGCTGCGCGTGGTGGAGATTGAACTGCCGCCATTACGCGAGCGCAGCGGCGACATTCCGCTGCTGGCGCAGAATTTCTTGCGTGAGTTTGCGAAGGAAAATTCCAAACTAGTCAACGATTTCACGGTGGACGCGCTCGAGGCGTTGATGAAATTCCACTGGCCGGGCAATGTGCGGGAGTTGCGCGCAGCGATCGAGCACGCGGTGGTTTTGAGCAAGGGCGAGCGCATCACGCTGCGGGATTTGCCGGCTTCGGTGCGGCATGGCGGCGCGGTGGAGCCAAGAATATTGCAGGGAAAAGATTTGACGGTGAAGGATGCGGAGAAACAATTGATTGTGCGCGCGTTGAAAGAGACCGACGGCAACCGCACGCACGCGGCAAAAAAAATCGGGATGAGCCGGCGAACATTTCACCGTAAGCTGCACGAGTATCGTCTGGAAGGTTTCTGATTTGGCGGAGAAAAAACTTTTATGAGAATCGCGGAACAGGTTCAGTCCATCATCCATACGCTGGAAGTCGGCCGCGGCGCGCGGGTTGTTTCCGTGCTGGTCATCCTCTCGGCGTTCGTGGCGTTGGCCGTGTTGTATGACACGCGAGTGTATCACAGCTTCAATTCACCCGAGGCGATGGACGCGGCGCAAGTCGCACGCAACCTTGCAGGTGGCCACGGGTTCACGACGGATTACGTCCGGCCATTCAGCATTTATCTCGTCCAGAAACACAACCGCGCCGCACAACCGGCGGAAGGTTTTTCCACGAACGTCACGGATTTCGCACAAGTGAACGCGCCGCATCCGGATCTGGCCAACGCGCCGCTTTATCCGGTGCTGCTCGCGGGCTGGTTCAAGGCCTGGACGCCGCAATGGAAAGTGGAATTGCGAAAGCCATTCTGGTCGGAAGGCGGAAATTTCCGGCGCTATATGCCGGAGTTTCGTATCGCCATCCTCAATCAGTTGCTGCTGCTCGTCATAGTGCTGCTCACTTTTTCGCTCGCGCGGAAATTGTTTGATGCGCAGGCGGCATGGTTGGCGGCGATCTTCACGCTGGCCTCCGCGACGCTCTGGAGCTTCAGTGTTTCCGGCCAATCCACCATGTTGTTGCTGGTGATTTTTCTCGCGCTGGCGCGGTGTTTGGTGGCAGTGGAAGAGTTAGGCCGGGCCGCGGCGGCGAAAATTTCCATATTGTTTCTATTCGCCATGAGCGCCGGAACGTTGGTTGGGTTGGGAATGTTGACGCGTTATTCGTTCGGCTGGCTGATCGTGCCGGTCACAATTTTCTTTGCACTATTCGGTGGCGTCCGACGCGGCGGATTGGCGGTGGCAGCGGTGCTGACGTTTGCACTGGTGGTGGCGCCGTGGATCGCGCGCAATCTGCTGGTAAGCGGCACGCTGTTCGGCACGGCGGGCTACGCGGTGGTGGAGGGGACGTTTGGGTTCCCCGGCAACCGCTTGATGCAATCCATCAATCCTGACATGACCTCGGCCTACTGGCTAACCTCTTACGCGCGCAAGCTGTTAGACAACTTGCAAACCATCTTGCAGGGCGAGCTGTTTCGTTTCGGCGGCTGGATGGGTGTTTTATTTTTTGCGGGATTGCTGATTAGCCTGCGCCAATCTGCGGCGCGCCGCCTGCGGTATTTTATTTTGATGTGCCTGGGAATTTTCATTCTGGCGGAAGCGCTGGGTCGGACACAGCTTTCTTCCGTCACGCCGGAAATGAATTCAGAAAATCTACTCGTGCTGCTGGCACCGTTCGTGGTGATGTTTGGGCTGGCGTTCTTCCTGTCGCTGATTGGCCAAATGGATCAGCCGTCGCTGGAATCGCAATTTGCGGTGGTGGCGGTGCTTGTCGCGCTAGTTTGGCAACCGCTCGTCACTACGCTGGTCAGCAAGGCATCAACGGTCTCCTATCCGCCGTATTATCCGCCGGACGTGCAAAAAATTTCGCGCTGGATGCAGCCCGGCGAAATGATGATGAGCGACATCCCGTGGGCTGTGGCGTGGTATGGCGACCGTCAGTGCGTGCAGACTACGATTAATTCGCAATATGAATTTTTTCAATTGAACGATTATATCAAGCCGGTGCACGCGCTTTACCTGTCGTTGAACACGTTGGATGGAAAACTTTTTACCGAGTGCTTGCAAGGCGGTGTGGATAGCTGGGGGAATTTCACAATCAAAACCGTCGTGGCCAACCAGCTTCCTGCCGGGTTTCCGTTGAAAAACTTTCCGTTGGAAACGCTGCTTTCCGGGCTCTACCTCACTGACCGCACGCGATGGTAATACTTATCTAGCTGCAACATCTTCCGGGCGGACTTCGAGGCATTCGTCCTGGTCTTCCCAGATCACCGAGGCGTAGCTTTCCAAAAGTTTTGGCGCGAGGTCGCGGCCCCCGAAGGAAAGTAACTTTTCCGCTTCCAGCGCGGCCTGTTCGAAAGCGTCGTCATAGTTGCCGGACTTGCGGCGCTGGCGGTCGTCCCAATGCGCGACGGCGTGGACGGGTTCGTATTGCTGCGCCCAGGCGAGCAGCGGTTCACGCAGTTCGGCGGGAATTTCCTCGAAGGGAATGAGGGCTTCGTTGCAATGCTGGCAGATTAAACCTTCCGTGCGGACATCACGCGTGAGCAGCGGTAACATCGGCGCGCGGCAACAAGGTGATTCAGCGTAAGCGGCCGGCGGCGTGGCGATGCGTTTCTGCCAGATGCCGCGATCGTGGCCAATCTTGGCGGCGAGGCGATACGCGCCAACGAGCGGATGCGAGAGCCGCCACGCGCGGCCTTCAAGCTGGCCGAGCGTTTGCGCGAGCCAGCGGGCAAGCGTGAGATCGTCCCAATCCTGAAACACGCGGGAGTATTCCCGCCACAACGCGTCGAGTGGCGAGGTTGATTCCGGTTCAAATGCCATGCGGGAAGGATGCTGCTGGAAAAATGTTTTGTCGAGCGCGTGGAGAAATTCAGTCGCGCAAATGGCGCACGTCCACGGCATCCATGCCGGCGGAGCGGATGGCTTGCATTCCCAAATCCGTGTCCTCGTAGCCGCGGCAAAAATTTGGATCCACGCCGATGCGCCGTGCGGCTTCTAGAAAAATGTCGGGCGCGGGTTTTTGGTTCACCACCATTTCGCTCGTCACAACGGCGTCAAACAGGTGGCGGATTTTCAGATGTTCCAGCACGCCGATAATGATGGGCTGTGTGCCGCCGGACGCGACGGCCATGGGAATTTTTCCGTAGTTCGCCCGCGCAATTTCCACGACGGCGTGAATCGGTTCCACCGTTGCCATCAGCGGCAGGTAGGCGTTTTCCTTTTCGTGCGCGACGGCGATGTGATCCAGCGGACGGCCTTGTTCTTCGGCGAGCATTTTCAAAATATCGCGCGACGGCACGCCGCCGAGTGAATAAAAACGGTCTTCAGGAAAATGCAGGTCGTGTCGCAGCGTAATCGCCTGCCACGCGCGCCAGTGCAACGGCATGGTGTCGGCGAGAGTGCCGTCGCAGTCGAAAACTAGTCCTTTGATGTGGGTGGGTAAGCTCATGATGCCAGTGCGGCCAGTTTTTCTTCCATGTCATGCGTCATCAGCGGATCAATCAATCCGTCAATGTCGCCGTCAATGAAGTTGGAAAGGTTATAAAGCGTGACCTCGACGCGGTGGTCGGTCACACGGTTTTGCGGAAAATTGTAGGTGCGGATTTTTTCGCTACGTTCGCCGGTGCCAACCTGGTCTTTGCGGAAGGCGGCATACTTCGCATCTTCCTCGGCGATTTTTATTTTCAGCAGACGCGAGCGCAAAACCGTCATCGCTTGGATTTTATTTTTCTGCTGGGAACGCTGGTCGGCGCAGCGGACAATCATGCCAGTGGGCTTGTGAATGATTTGCACGGCGGAATCTGTCGTATTCACGCCCTGGCCGCCTTTGCCGGACGCGCGGCAGACATTTACTTCGATTTCGTCGGGTTTGATTTCGACATCCACTTCCTGCGCTTCTGGCATCACGGCCACGGTGCAGGTGCTGGTGTGGATGCGGCCCTGCGCCTCAGTCGCAGGCACGCGCTGAACGCGGTGGACGCCGCTCTCATATTTCAGCCGCTTGAAAACGTCCGTGCCGTTGACTTGAAAAATAATTTCTTTGAACCCGCCAAGGTCAGAGGAGCTGGAGTCCAACGTCTCCGCCTTCCAGCCGCGCGCTTCGCAATAGCGGGAATACATCCGATACAAATCGGCGGCGAACAAAGCGGATTCGTTGCCGCCCGCTCCGGCGCGGATTTCGATGATGGTGTTGCGAGAATCCGTCGGGCTGGGAGGAACGAGGCCGAAATGTATCTGCTGGCCGAGTTTTTTTTCTTCTGCTTCAAGTCGCAAGATTTCATCTTTGGCCATCAATGCGAGTTCGGATTCGGCCACTTCGGATTTAAGCAGCTCGCGGTTTTCATCAAGCTGCGCGAGGGCTTTCAAATAGTCGCTGCCCGCCGCGACGAGGTCTTTCAAGCGGGAGTATTCACGGGACAATTCCTGCGCGATCTGCGGGTTGTCAAAAACCTTGGAGTCGCTCAGCAAGGATTCAACCTCGGCAAATCGCTTGCGGAACTTTTCAATGTGCGGCAGCAGGTTCATTTAAATTTCAGCCACGGAAGGACACGGATGAATGCGGGTTCAACTCCATGCAGCATTGGTGTCCGCCGCAGTTAACGAAAAAAACAAACCGCCCGCCGTTCTGGAGTCCAGAACGGCGGGCGGTTGCTTGAAAACGGCTAAACTTTTTTCTTTTTGACGGCGGCGGCGGCTTGCGCAGCGGCAGTCTTGGCGGCGCGCTGCTGGAACTTGTCCACGCGGCCGGCGGTGTCCACGAATTTCTGCTGGCCAGTGTAAAACGGATGGCAGGAATTGCAGATGCCGATAATGATGGTTTGCTTGGTAGAGCGGGTCTTGATGACGTTGCCACAGGCGCAACGGATTTCCGCGTCTTCGTATCTCGGATGGATGTCAGCTTTCATAAAATCAAAGGGCGTGAACCATACCAGTTGCGGTCCGGATGACAAGCGGGAATTTGGGGAAGCACTGAAACTGCTGGTCCCCTAGTCGGCCATGACCATCGTTTTCTGATTCGCAGCTTGACCTTTGGTGAGGCGCGGTTTTAACTGTTCGCGATTAGGCACATTCATGCTAGAGCAATTCAAAAGTCTGTTCTCCAATGACATTGGGATAGATCTGGGAACCGCAAATTCCTTGGTCTATGTGCGGGATCGTGGAATCGTCCTGCGCGAACCTTCGGTAGTGGCCATTCAGGCCGGCACAACCAATGTGCTGGCCGTCGGTGACGAAGCAAAACGGATGCTGGGCCGCACGCCCGGCAACATCGTGGCTATCCGCCCGATGAAAGACGGCGTGATCGCCGACTTTGAAATCACCGAGGCGATGCTCCGCCATTTCATCCAAAAGGTGCACCATCGGAAACTCATTGCCCCACGTGTTGTGGTTGCAGTGCCTTCCGGCATCACCGAGGTGGAAAAACGAGCCGTTAAAGATTCCGCCACGCACGCAGGCGCGCGCGAGGTTTATTTGATCGAGCAACCCATGGCTTCGGCCATTGGGGTCGGTCTACCGGTGCATGAGCCGGCGGGCAACATGATCGTGGACATCGGCGGGGGAACTTGCGAAATCGCAATCATCTCTCTCGCTGGCATCGTTTTCAGCCGCAGCCTGCGGGTGGGCGGAGACGAGCTGGATTCCACCATTATCGCCCACATGAAGCGTGCCTATAACATGATGATCGGTGAACGCACCGCTGAAGAAATCAAAATTCGTATTGGCTCCGCCTTTCCGCTGGAACAAGAACTGACAATGGATGTCAAAGGCCGCGACCTGGGATCAGGTTTGCCGAAGACATTGACCATTCGTTCCGAAGAAATCCGCGAAGCCTTGCAGGAACCGCTTTCGAGCATTCTCGAATCCATCCGGATCACCTTGGAACGTTGCCCCCCTGAACTCGCCTCTGATCTTGTGGATCGCGGCCTAGTGATGGCTGGCGGCGGATCATTGATTCGGGGCATTGACAAACTCGTAGCCGGCGAAACCGGCCTGCCCGTGCATCTTGCCGACGACCCGATGAGTGCCGTCGCCGAAGGCACTGGCCGAGTGTTGCAGGAAATTGAATTCCTGAAACGCGTCGCTACGAACGCCAAATACTGATTCTTCAACGGGATCCTGTTCACCGCACCACGGCAAACGGCCGTGACGTAGCGGATGTTCAAACAACAAAATTATCTCGCGCTCGGCGCAATCGTGCTGGTGTCGGTGGTTCTATTGAGCCTGCCCACCCGCGCCACCTCGCGCCTCAAACTCGCCGTCTCCAGTTGGTTTCTGCCGCTGTTCGGCCTTGCTGGAGCCGCGCAGCAACTGCCCGCTGACCTCGCCGACTCGGCGCTACCTCGCCGCGAATTACTTCAGCAAATTGAAAAACTACGCCGCGAAAACCAGCAGCTCAAATCTCAGGCCGTGCAGACCGCTGCTTTCGCGCGCGAGAACGACCAGCTCCGCACCTTGCTCAGTTGGCAGAAAAATGCGCCATGGAAATTACGGCCCGCCAACGTCACCATGCGCGACCCGGCGAACTGGTGGCGCACCGTGCAAATCGACCTTGGCACCCGCGACGGCATTCAGACCAACATGCCTGTGCTGACCGCCGAAGGTTTGATTGGAAAAATTTCCTCCGTCAGCTACCTGAATTCACAAGTCGTCCTCATTGGCGACCGCAACTGCCGTGTCTCCGCCATCGTCGAAAATTCCACGCACGATGTCGGCGTTTTGAGCGCCAGCGGCCCACTGGAACCGTCGCTCGTGCAATTGAGCTATCTCGCCAGCGGCGCAAATCTGAAATCCGGCCAGAACGTCCTCACCAGCGGCCTTGGCGGAGTTTTCCCGAAAGGAATTCCGATCGGGAAAATCTATGATACGCAAACCGTCGAGTATGGCCTCGCCACCGAGGCACGCGTAAAACTCAACGCCAACCTCGGCGCACTGGAACAAGTCCTGGTTTTGATTAAATGAACTTTTTCAAGCCAGCCATGATTTTGAGTTTCGCGTTTCTCGCCGTGTTCGGCGAGGCGGTGCTGAGTGCGCCGCGCAGTCTGCTGGGCGCTCAGATTGATTTGCTCCCCGCGCTGATGGTTTATGCTGCACTTAAGGCTGACCTTATCACCATGTCACTGCTTGCGGTGATTGGCGGCCTGTGGTTTGACTCGCTCTCGGCGAATCCGCTCGGCGTGACCATTGCGCCACTGTTCATCGCTGGCTTTCCGATTTATCTGCGTCGTGAATTAATTTTACGCGATGCGCCATTCGCCCAACTTGCGCTCGGCGCGGCGGCGAGCGCCGTGTCACCCGCGCTGGTGGCTTTGATTTTGTTGAACGGCGGCTATCAACCGCTCATCGGCTGGGGCTCGCTCTGGCAATGGTTCGTGCTGACCGCCGGCGGCGCACTGGTCACTCCGGTTGTTTTCGCGCTATTCGGTTGGTGCGGCCAAATGTTCGGCTACAAGTTACGCACCGAAGTCAGTTTCCGGCTTGATCGAGAAATTCATCGGGGAAGAAAATAAAATGCTCGTCGTTGACGAATTAAAAAAGAACGATCCGCAGCTCCGCCTGGTGGCGATGGGGCTGGCGGCCGGGCTTTGCATACTGCTCACCGGCCTCTGGTGGGTGCAGGTCGTGTCCGCGCGCGAGTATCAGAACCATCTGGACACGCAAACATATCGCACCATCCGCCTGCCCGCCGTGCGTGGAAAAATTATAGACCGCGAAGGCCGCGTCTTGGCGGAGAACCGTCCGCGTTATAATTTAAGTTTGTATCTTGATGAGTTCCGCGACCAGTTTAAGGACGAATACAACTCCCTGCGACCAATAACTATCACTGCGACCGCGCCACCCTTCTGGAAATTCTGGAGCAGCGCGAAGACGGTGCAGACCAACCGCGTGCGCTTAAAGCAAAAGCAAATCGACGCACTTACCCAGCAGGCGCGCTATAACGTCGTCAGCCGTCACGTCGCGCTTATCAGCCAGAAACTCGGCGAGTCAGTGACGCTTGACCCGAAAAAATTTACGCAAGGCTACGAACAGGCGCGATCCATGCCCTACAAGATTATGGAAGACCTTGGCGACGCGCAGATCGCGCGCTTCCACGAAAATTTCTCCGGCGGCCTAGGCGCAGATTTGGAATTGCAGTCTGTGCGCAGCTATCCGCTCGGCACCACGGCGGCGCATCTGCTCGGCGAATTGCGGCAAGACGATAGCTCCATCGCGGGCGAAGAATCCTTTTTCAACTATCGCCTGCCGGATTATCGCGGCGTGACCGGCGTGGAGGGGAAATTTAATTCCGAACTGCACGGCCGCGCCGGGCAAGAAACGGTCTTGGTGAACAGCGCAGGTTACCGGCAGTCTGGCGATGTGGAAACGCAGCCGCTGGCGGGCGCGAACGTGACGCTCACGATTGATTTGGATTTGCAGCGTGCGGCGGAGAAGGCCTTGCAAAATAAGTTTGGTGAAAAAATCAACGGCGCCATCGTGGTGATGGATGTGCGGAGCGGCGACGTGTTGGCGATGGTGTCCTCGCCGACGTTTGATCCGAATGATTTTGCATCAAAAATTTCGCACGAGAAATACCAGCAGCTTCAGGATTTAGAAGCGGAAAAAAACCGGACGACGTTTGAGAACTACGCACCGGGCTCCATCTTCAAACCCGTCGTGGCACTGGCAGCATTGGAAAAGGGATTGAACCCGAACGAAGTATATCACGTCCAAGCCGACCCGGCGCGCGGCGGCAAAGGCTGCATCTACATCGGTAAGCGCAAGATTGAAGACACGGTGCTGGCGGGTGATTACGATTTCAAACGAGCGCTCATCCACTCGAGCAACGCGTATTTTATCTGGCACGGCTTGCGGCCAGGCGTTCTGGAAAACATCGTGCGGCTTGGCAAAGAATTTCATCTAGGCGAACGAGCCGGGGTTTTTACGAATCAAGAAACGCGCGGAAATTTTCCGGCAGAAAAACAAATTCGTGCGGGCTGGCACGATGGTGAAACGGCCAATCTTTGCATCGGCCAGGGCGCGATTGACGTGACGCCCATCCAGATGGCGGTGATGTATTCCGCGATTGCCAACGGCGGCGCGGTGTTGCAGCCGCGCATCGTCTCGCGCATCGAACCGCAGGATGCCGCTTCGACTGTGGTGGCGACGAATTTTCCGGCGGGCGTGGTGCGCAATCGGATTTCGGTAAGTCCGCGCAGCCTGAAAATTTTGCACGATGCGATGTTCGCCGACGTGCAGGGCGGTGAAGGCACCGGGACACGTGCGGCGGTTCCCGGTTTCAACATCTGCGCCAAGACCGGCACCGCGCAGGTGCAGGACAGCGCGAACCGGATCATCGGCCACAACTACTGGTTTGCCTCGTTCGCGCCCTATGAAAATCCACGTTACACGGTGGTGGTGCTGGTGCAGTCGCCCACGCTCGGCGGTTCAGGCGGCGATAATTGCGCGCCCATTGCGCACGACATTTACGTAAAGATTTTTCAGAAGGAATCCGCGCCGAAGACGGTGGCGAGGAATTAAATGACAAACGACGCGCTCAACGAGAAAGAGAACAAGCTCGACCGGCTGCTGTTTATTGCGGTCGCGGGTCTCATGCTCGTGGGCACGGCGTTCGTATTCAGCGCCACCATGGCAAACCCGGCGGAGGCGGATAAGGCCTTGTATTCACAGGTGTGGTTCCGGCAAGTCATCTGGTATGGCCTCGGCTTGGGCGCGGCGGCGGCGGTGTGCGTGGTGAGCTATCACACGCTGGCGCGATGGTCCTTCGTGGCGTATTGGGCATTCATTGTGACTTTGATCGCCGTGCTGGTTCCCTTCATCGGTTCCATGCGTTATGGCGCGCGGCGCTGGATTGATCTGCCGTTCTACCAATTTCAGCCGAGTGAGTTTGCGAAGCTTGCGTTCATTCTGGCGATGGCAAATTTCTTGAGTCGTCCGCTGGATGAATTGCGGCAGAGCAAAGTTTTCTGGCAAGGCATCGGGCTGATGGCCCTACCGTTTTTGTTGATTTTGAAGGAGCCGGACTTAGGTTCGGCGCTCGTCATTTTGCCGACGGGGTTGGTGATGATGTTCGTGGCGGGCACGCCGCGAAAATTTTTATTCCGGCTGTGCGGCGGAGTCGGGCTGATCGCCGTGCTGTTCCTCGTTGATATTTTATTTTTGCCGAACGGACGCTGGCAGGTGCCGCTGCATCCGTATCAGCGCGACCGGCTGATGGTTTTCTTTGGCCGGGATTACACACACTTTGCTCCGCCGAACGCCACGTCGGCGGACTTACAACGCATGAGAAAAAAACAAAGCGACGACTCGAACAATGTTCGTCAGGCGTTGATTTCTGTCGGCTCCGGTGGGCCGTTCGGAAAAGGCTGGCGGCAGGGAACCCAAAATCGATACGGGTATCTGCCGCGAACCGTGGCGCACAACGACTTCATCTTCTCTGTGATTGCCGAGGAGAGTGGATTCGTTGGGAGCGTGGTTGTGATCACGCTGTATGCGGTCCTCCTCTTCACCGGATTGAGGACGGCCGGCCAGGCGCGCGACCGCCTGGGCAAGCTCGTGGCGGTGGGCGTTGTGACGCTCATTTTTAGCCACGTTTTCGTAAACATCGGCATGAACATTCGCATCATGCCAGTGACGGGTGTGCCGCTGCCGCTGTTATCATACGGCGGGTCTTCAGTGCTGTGCTCGTTGATCGCCCTGGGCCTGATGCAAAACGTCTACATGAATCGAAGAGGATATTAATTATGAGTAACAACTTTAACCGGCGTCGCCGGGGTATGCGCTTCAAGCCTAAAGGCGGCTTGAATCCCGCCCAACAAAAAACCGACCGCGAAGCCGTCGAGGCCCGCGCGGATGTGGTGACAGAGCAGGGCGGCAGCGAACGCGTTTTTGAAAAACGCCACGCCAGCGAAATTGAACGCGCGGAAAATATCGCCGCCGGTCTGCCGCCGGAAGGCGAGAAGCCAGCCGAGCAGGTCCCGCACACGCACACGCACGAAGCCGCTCCGGCCACACCGGGCGCGGAGGAAAAATTTATCCCTGTGCCGGTCAAGGAACAGCCGAAAGGTTTCATCGAGACCATCACCAGCGTGGCGGCTAATCTCGTCAAAAAAGTCCAGCGGCTCATTCGCCCGGAAAAGAAGACGCATAAGGAAGTCGTCATCAATGCGGAGACGCTTGAAACGCGCGTCGCCGTCACGGAAAATGGCAAGCTCGAGGAATTCAACATTGAGCGCACGACGGAAGAGCGTTTGGTTGGCAGTATTTTCAAAGGCCGCGTCCGCAATCTCGAAGATGGCTTGAAAGCCGCGTTCGTGGACATTGGTTTTGAGAAGAATGCCTTTCTGCATTACTGGGACATCGTGCCGAATCAGTTCGACTCCGGTGTGGAAATCGTCGAACGCGAAGGAGCCAAGCGCCGCGACCGCCCGAAGATTACACAGAAAGACATCCCGCGCCTCTACCCGCCCAGCAGCGACATCATCGTGCAAGTCACGAAAGGCCCCATCGGCACCAAAGGCCCGCGCGTCACGACCAACATCGTGTTGCCCGGCCGTTTCCTCGTGCTGTTGCCCAACTCTGACCAGTCCGGCATTTCCCGCAAGATTGAAAATCCCGAGGAGCGCAAGCGCCTCAAGAAAATTTTGCGCGAGTTGCACATCCCGGACGGCATGGGCGTCATCATGCGCACCGCCGGCGAAGGCCAACAGCTCCGTTATTTCGTGCGCGACCTCGCGTTGCTGCTCGAAGAATGGAATAGCGTTTCCGAAAAAATTAAGAAGCAACCCATGGCCACCTGCGTGTTCCAGGAGCCCGATTTGATCGAACGCACCGTGCGCGATTTTCTCACCGAGGACGTCGAACGCATCGTGGTGGACACGAGCAAGGCCTACGAACGGATGCGCGAGATGATCACCAAGATTTCTCCGCGCGCCGCCAAGAAAATTTTACTCTACACCGAAGCCCAGCCGATTTTCGACCGCTTCAATGTGAGCAAGCAATTGGAAAACGCCTTCTCCCGTCAGGTAAATCTCAAGAGTGGCGGCGCCATCATCATTGATGAAACCGAAGCGCTCGTGGCGATTGACGTGAACACCGGCCGCCATAAAGGCGGCAAAGATCAAGAAGCTGTCATCCTCAAGGTCAACCTCGAAGCCGCCGAAGAGATCACCCGCCAGTTGCGCCTCCGCAACATGGGCGGCCTCATCGTGCTCGACTTCATTGACATGAAATCCGGGCGCGACCGCCAGCAGGTCTACAACCGCGTCAAAGACGGCCTCCGCCGCGACAAGGCCAAGACCCACATCCTGCCCATCTCGCAGCTTGGCCTCATGGAGATGACCCGCCAGCGCCACAGCGAATCCGTGCGCAGCGCCGTCTATGACGACTGTCCGTATTGCAAAGGCCGCGGCAAGGTGAAGAGCACCGTGACCATGAGCGTGGAGATCCAGCGCAAGCTTCAGGAACTCCTCAAGAAACGCACCCGCGACGAGACCGACTTCCAGCTCCGCATCGTCGTCCACCCGACTGTGCTGGACCGTTTGCGCACCGAGGACGAGAAACATCTTATCGAGATGGAGAAACGTTACTTTGGCAAATTGTCATTCCGCGCAGACACGGGAATGCACGCCGAACAGTTCAAGATTGTGAACGTGGAGACGAACGAAGAACTCGCCAGCGTCGGCGCATGAACTGAATCATTAAACACCAAACGCCCCGTGAGAAATCGCGGGGCGTTTTATTTTGAAAAAGACATCAGCACTAGCTTTAACAAAAGTAAAACCGCAAAAACAATCGCCGGGCCGACAAATATCCAAAACAAAATTTTCGCTAATTTGGAAAACGGTGTGTGAACCGCGAAACTGGTTTCACAATTATTACACCTAACCATACGTCCCCTTCCCGCGTTGCGAAAAATTACGGCAAAGATACCGCCCACAATTAATATTGGGAAACTGAACGAACCCCGCGGCACAATAACTGACCGATAGTCCCCAATCATTCCGCAATTTTGGCAAGTTGCCGAACCAGATTTCTGATCACGTGAACTTGGCTGGGACCCAGTTGAGCTTGGAATGACATCTACAAGAAATTCATGATCAATCGCGCAAATGGTTGCTTCATCAGGATATTCTTTTCCGCAATAACTACATTTTTTCATGATG
The DNA here is from genome assembly GCA_903847285.1 of uncultured Verrucomicrobia subdivision 3 bacterium. The sequence continues at coordinate 23,794 of CAINDH010000132.1, forward strand.
CTCCCACGCTTTACGATTTGGCTTCCCGTTCCCCGACGCTATTTCCGCCCCGCCCGCGTGTCGAGCCCAAACTCCAGCAATGCCACACCATTACGGCCTAAGGGACAGCCAGAAATTAACCAGCCACTCTACAATTTCAGCGCGCGAAAATTTTTCGGATCACGTCTTCGATTGGCACCTCCTGGATGTCGATGTCGGTCACGGGCAATTCATCCAGCAACGCTTTGCACGTCGGGATGACGCGGTCGCGTTTGACCTTGAGCGTGATGGCGCCGGGAGTTTTTTCCAAGACTTCACCGTAACGCGCGAGGTTTTCTGACTCGTAACAATCGGCATTGCCACATTGAATAGTTATGAGTTTGCAGTCGGCAAACCGATCCACAATCTCGTTCAACTTGCCGTCAAAAAACAATGTCCCCTGGTCAATGATGATGACGCGTTTGCATAACTGCTGGATGTCCGCCATGTAATGACTGGTCAACAAAATCGTGGTCTTGTGCTCGGCGTTGTGGCGGCTGATGAAGTCGCGGACGGTTTTTTGCGAGGTCACGTCGAGGCCGATCGTCGGCTCGTCGAGGAATAACACCTTTGGTCGGTGCAGCAGCGAGGCGATGAGTTCCATCTTCATCCGTTCGCCCAGAGAAAGTTCCCGCACGCAGACGTTCATCTTGTCGGCGACATCGAGCAGCGCGGTCATTTCATCCACGTTGCGCTCGAAGCGTTCTTTCGGAATGCCGTAAATTTTTGCGTTCAGTTCCAGCGATTCGCGCGCGGGCAAATCCCACCAGAGCTGATTTTTCTGGCCGAGCACGAGTGCGAACTGATGGCGATAGTCATTGTGGCGTTCCCAAGGTGTGTGGCCAAGAACTTTGGCCGTGCCGCTCGTGGGATATAGCAGGCCGGCGAGCATCTTGAGCGTGGTGGTTTTGCCCGCGCCGTTTGGGCCGAGAAACCCGACAAGTTCGCCGGGTTCAACTTTGAAACTGACTTCGTTGACGGCAACGGTCTGGATATATTGCCGATGGAAAAGTCCTTTGACCGCGCCGGAGAATCCGGGCCGCTTTTTGTAGGTGCGGAAGGCTTTAGTCAGTCCGTTGACTTCGATAGCTGGCATGGATGGCTGCAAAAATGCACAAAAAGCGCATCAAGTGGAAATCTATTTCGTGCCTTCGGCGGCTATCAGCGAGCGAGCTGTTTTTCCAGATAGCTGACGACTTGGCGGACGTTTGCATCTACTTCCATGCGGTCTTTGACGAGGCGACAGGCGTGCAAAACCGTTCCGTGGTCACGGCCACCGAAGGCTTCGCCGATGCTGCTCAAGGAGTTTTCAGTCATTTGCCGAGCAAGATACATGGCAATCTGGCGCGGGAAGGCGATGTTTTCCGGGCGGCGCTTGCTGGTCATATCCGCCAGCCGGATGTCGTAATGTTCAGCGACTTTTTTCTGGATGATCTCGATGCTGATGGTTTGGCGACCTTCTTCGTGGAGAATTTCGCGAAGCAATCCTTCAACAACTTCAATGGAAAGCTTCTTACCAGTCAGCGACGCGAACGAAGCGACGCGGATGAGTGCGCCTTCGAGCCGACGAATGTTGGTGCGGATGCGCGTGGCGAGAAAATTGATGACGTCATCGGGCAGCACGACTTTCATGAGCTGCGCCTTTTTCTGCAAAATGGCGAGACGCATTTCAATGTCCGGCGGCTGCAAGTCCGTGACCAAACCCCATTCAAAGCGTGAGACGAGACGGTTTTCCAGGCCTTGAATTTCGCTGGCCGGCCGGTCACACGTCAGGACGATTTGTTTGTGCGATTCGTGAAGTGCATTGAATGTGTGGAAAAATTCTTCCTGAATACGTTCCTTGCCGGCGAGAAACTGGATGTCATCAATCAGCAGCACATCGGTCTGGCGGTATTTTTTGCGGAACTTGGCAAGTTGGTTGTTCTGGATACCGTCAATGTATTCGTTCGTAAACTTCTCTGACGAAACGTAAGCGACGCGTGCGCCTTTTTTGGTGCTGGCAACGTGCTGGCCAATGGCGTGTAACAAGTGCGTTTTGCCAAGACCGACACCGCCGTAAAGGAAAAGTGGATTGTATGATTTACCGGGCGCTTCAGCCACAGCCTTGGCGGCGGCAAACGAGAAATTGTTGTTGCCGCCAACGACGAAAGTCTCGAAAGTATTTTTCGGATTGAACAGCAAATCGCCATTAGTAGCAGCGCGATCTTGCGCTTCAGCAGCCTTGGCTTTGGCCGCAGCCGCCTTAGGCAAGGCAATTGGCTGAACGGGTAGAGTTCCATTCGTGACCTTGAAGCGAACTTCTAATTTTGCCCCGGCGGCGATGGCCACGGCGTCCTGCATGAGGCTCAAATAGTTATCCTTGAGCCAAACCTCGCAAAACTCGTTGGGAGCTTCAATGGTGAGATGGCGACCATCCACCGCGCTGGCGCGCAGGGGAGCGAACCACATGTTAAATGTGTCCCGGCTCAACTTGACGCGGAGATGCTCCTGCGCCGTGTTCCAAATTTTTTCAGCGGAAATCTGCATAATGTTGCCACAACCGCCCAAATTCCTGTGTTTATTCACTTAACCCTAAAACCAGCTTTCCCCGCCCAAGCGGATAGCCAGTCAACCGTGCCGTGCCTAGTGTTTCAAGCGAAATCTTTGTTGGATTTTCATTGCCAGTTATCTTCTTTGGCAGAAAGCTTCAATATCTACTGATTTAACAGGGCTAAAATCAACTCTGATTTCTTTTGTGCCTCCGTTCAGACGGAAAAATATTTCGCTCAACAAAACTTGGTGAATTGCGTCAGCGTTTTTATGTCATCAGGCAAAAAGTTGCGAGGACAACATATTAACTCTTGTTCACGAGTTATTCACAGTGGAAAAGCGGGGGCAAAAATCGACTGTTTCGCCGAGTGATTTCGCGGGGAGTGGGAATAGTCCGCCGGTATTTGAAGAGGTCCGCAGGTGTCATCAAATGATTTGCGCCCGGGTTTCGAGGCTAATCGAGATGGCGATGTCTAAAACATATGCTTATAACTCTGATTGAATGTTGACAGAAATAAGTATGTATGATTTACTGTCCACAGTTGCAGGCGGGATTAGTAAGCAACTGTTGATCTTTGGATTTTATAATTTCGGCTCCAGCTTGAGTGCAGACTGGAGTGCGAGTTCTCCGTAACCTTACGTTGTGCTCATTCTGAATTCCCCGGGTTTTTCGGCCATCCTCTGGCTGACTAACCCGGTTTTTTCTTTTCGGCTTCAAACTTTTCACTTTTTTCCTGATGGATGGCAAAAAACGGCCAGTAAAAATGAATCGCGGGCTTTGTCTCGCCTTGGCGGCTTGCTAGACTATGGCTATGAACCGTGTCCAATCCGACCTGCTTTTTGCCGAGGCCCTAAAATATATTCCTGGCGGCGTGAATTCTCCGGTGCGTGCCTTTCGCGCCGTCGGCGGGAATCCCTTTTTTGTCAACCGCGCCAGTGGTGCAAAAATTTGGGACGTAGATGGAAATGAATTGATTGATTATGTCCTGACGTGGGGGCCGGCGATTCTCGGCCACGCTCATCCCAAAATCATTTCTGCCGTGAAAACCGCCGCCGATTTCGGCACGAGCTTTGGCATTCCCAATCCACTAGAAGTGGCCATGGCCCGCTTGATCTGCGAGCTGGTGCCGAGCGTGCAAAAAGTTCGCATGACAAATTCCGGCACGGAGGCTTGCATGAGCGTCATCCGGCTTGCGCGCGGCTTCACTCGCCGCGACAAGATTATCAAGTTCGATGGCTGTTATCACGGCCACGCGGATTCGTTGCTGGTGAAAGCGGGCAGCGGCGCGCTGACATTTGGCCAGCCTGACAGTGCGGGAGTTCCAGCGGCATTCACGCAACACACCATCGTCGCGCCTTTCAATGACATTGACGCGGTGAAGCAAATTTTTTCGGCGAACAAACATGAAATCGCCGGGATCATCGTAGAGCCGGTGCCAGGCAATGCGGGGTTATATTTGCCGAAACCGGGCTATCTAGAATTTCTCCGGGAAATCACGGCGGCGAATGGCTCGTTGTTAATTTTTGACGAAGTGATGACCGGCTTCCGCCTGGCACGCGGCGGCGCGCAGGAACGTTTCGGCATCGCGCCGGATTTGTCCGCGTTTGGCAAAGTCATTGGCGGCGGCCTGCCGGTGGGCGCGTTTGGCGGACGCTCGGAAATCATGGACTGCCTCGCGCCGCTTGGTCCGGTTTATCAGGCAGGAACGTTGAGCGGCAACCCGCTTGCGCTGGCGGCGGGTCTGGCGAATCTGGCGGAGCTGGGCGCAAGCCAGGGCGATGCCTACCAACTGCTGGAAGAACGCGGCGCACAACTCGAAGCCGGACTGAAAGCCGCCGCCAAAACGGCGAATATCCCGGTGCAATTCAACCGCTGCGGCTCGATGTTCTGCGGCTACTTCACCGCCGAGCCGGTTCACAACGTCGCTGACGCGCTGCGCAGCGACCGCGAGCGATTCAAGAAATTTTTCCATGGAATGTTGGCGGCGGGAATTTATTTGGCGCCATCGCAGTTTGAGGCGGGCTTCATTTCCACCGCGCACACGGCGGCGGACATTGAAAAAACCGTGCGCGGTGCCAGCGCTGTTTTTCGGCAGTTGTAACTTTCCGCCCACTACCGCGTCTAAACCAGTCACCCACCGTATTAAACCAACGGTGGTTCGCACCCAAAAACAATAAACTAATATGAAACTGAACAAGACATTGACGCTGGCTGCACTTGTGTTGGCTGGCCTGTTTGCCGGCAATTCATCGCAGGCGCAGGATGCCCCAAAAGATAAACCCGCTGGCGCCCCCGGTGGCCCTGGCATGAGAAGCCCGATGCTTTCGCCCGACAGCTTGGCCAAACTGCTCGACCTGACCGAAGATCAAAAGACCAAGGTGAAGCCCATCATTGAGGAACTCACACAGAAGATTGGCGACCTGCGCAAGGACACCAACATCACCCCGGAAGAAAAACGGCCCAAGATGAAAGAATTGCGTGACGCTGCCACCGCAAAGCTCAAAGAAGTCCTCACGGTTGAACAATTTGCCAAGTGGGAAAAAAATGGGCCGGGTGGACGTCGTCTCGGGGGTGCCGGTGGTCCGCCGCCCGCAGCGGGTGGTGAAGGCGCAAAAGCCAAGGATGCCAAGCAGTAACCTATTTAGTGGGAACAAACTATTTGGGACGGCCATTGGCCGTCCCTTTTTTATTTTCCGCTCGGGGTTTTCCTGGTTGGCAGGAAAATCAGAACTGATCGGCGCGGAACGGCGGCAAGCCGCGCGTGGCGCGACGGGCGGAATAAATTTTCCTATAAAGCCGACGCAACAACGGACCCATCGGCCACCGTTCCGCTCCATACCACGCGATTGTTTCGCGGAGCAATGAACGCGCGCTTCTTTTCGCGGCAATCACGGTGTCAGCCCAAGCCAGCCGGAGCGGGGTTTTTCCCTGGCTAGTCTCGCCCTCATCAAAAATCTGGCATAATCTTAATCTACAAAAATTAATGTCGGCGAGCGTGCAAAAGAGAATGAAAACGAAATCACTTCGCCAATCAGTAAAAAAACGAGCAGGTTGGCAGAGAAATGACCGCGATGATTAATGAAGCCCCGACTTATAAAGTCGCGTTACCGCAGACGCCTGTTGGGTTGTGCGGCCATAAAACCGAACCGTTACCCGGCGTTGACTTTGCTTGACGCTCCGTGGCGCGCTCTGAAACCTTCCGAGTATTGATGAATCATGTTTGATGCCTGCCTCTCGTTTCTCCTGCGGTCGGCAGCGCTGATTGTCAGCGCTGGCTGGCTACTTTCAGCGTTGGACGCGTTGACCCTGACCGGCTATGGAATTGCGGGCGGGCTGGCATTGATTGCGCTGTGGCTGGGCGGTCAAAAATTTCCACCACTGGTTTTCAGAAATGGTTTTCGTCGTCCGTTGATGTGGTGGCGACGGCGTCGAGTATTGCCGTTGCTGTTTCTAGTCATCGGCGCGCTCATCGGGTTGGGTTCGGTGCTGCACGCGCCAAACAATTTCGATGGCTTGAGCTATCGCGCGCCCCGCGTATTGAACTGGCTCGCCGCGCATCACTGGCATTGGATCACCACCGCCTTGGAGCCGACCAATTACATGATGGCAAATTACGAGTGGCTCACCGCGCCGCTGCTGGCCGCCACGCACAACCTGCACTACACGGTGGTCATCAACTGGATTTCTTTCGCCGTTTTACCGCCGCTGTTTTTCAGCCTGCTCCGCAACTTCGGCGTGCATCGGCGAGTGGCCTACGATTGGATGTGGGTTTTCCCCTCGGGCTGTCTGATTGTGATGCTCGCTGGCGGCATCGGCAATGACCTGTTGGGCTTGGCGATGATTCTGGCGGGATTGCATTTTGCCCGGCGTTTTACGGAGCACGGTGGCAATCATTTTATATTCGACGCCTTGCTCGCTGCTGGTTTTGCGACCGGGGTCAAGCTGACCAACGTGCCGCTGGCGCTTTTCGTAGCCATCGTTCTGCTGCAAAACGTTCGAAAATTTTTGGCGCACACCCGGATTGCTGTGGCGGGTTGCCTTGTGGCGGCACTGGTTTCCGGCTTGATTCCACTGATATTGAATTATCGGCATACCGGTTCCGTGCTCGGAACCACTTCGGGTGTGGATCAAACGACTCACCCCGTTGCTGGCTGGTTGGGCAATGGTTTGATTGTGGGCGTCGGCGCGCTCGCACCGCCGGTTTTTCCTGGAGCGCGACATGTCAGCGCTTTGGCGGAGCGGGCATTGCCTGAAAATCTTGCAGCTTGGCTACATCGGCATTATCCCAAATTCAACTTGTCCGCGAATGAATTGCCGCAAGAGGAAGGTGGTGCCCTTGGTCTGGGGCTCACGCTTGTGTGTGCTGTCATGCTATGGGTCTGGTGGCGGTCACGGCGACAAATCAACGTTGTCACCGGACTGACTGCCTGGCAACGAATGGCTTGGTGGGCTTGGTTGACTTTTGCGCTTGCTGTCTTGTGCGCGAAACTAGGCACCGGTCCGCCGGCTCCGCGAAATTTGTTGCCTTGGTTTGCGCTGGCGCTGGCACCCATCATCGGATTTTTTAGTTGTGCCAGACTCGTGTCAGTTCCGCTATGGCGCATCGTGACCGTGCTGGCGATGTTAAGCGTGTTGCCGGCGTTGCTTTTGACACCTTCGCGTCCGCTCATTCCGCCAGCTTGCATCCAACGCGCCGCATTGACGGCGGGTGCCTCGGCAGCAGTGCAGGCGCGACTGTCCACCGTTTATGCCATCTATGCGTTGCGTGTAGATCCGTTCGAGGAAATCCGCCGATTGCTGCCCGCCGCAAACACGCCTCTAGGGCTCATTTCCAATGGCGAAGAACCAGTGGCCGCGTGGTGGAAACCATACGGACAGCGGCGTTGTGAATTTCTGTTGTCAGCCGCCGACTTAACTGCGGCGCGACAGCAGGGCATCGAGTATGTCGTGATCGAGCGCGAGGCATGCGAGAAATTTTTTGGCATCGACGTTCCGGGCTGGCTTGCACAGAATCGAGCCCAAGCTATTCAGACATCTGAAGTCGTCATTTTTGCGTCGCGCCCGCCAAAGCAATTCACGCTTGCGCACCTCGACAAACCTTAAAACTTTCGCTGGCTGGCTGGCTGGCGCGCTTTTTTGCGCCGGAAAAATTTACGTAACCGCAGTGGAGTCGTTGCCGTTTTTATGGCCGCGGGAGACAAATAAAATTGAAACGCGAGATGTTTGAGCGCTTGTACCAATTCAAAAAAACGGCCGCGATGCCGGTGACGGACACGTTGCTGGTAGGCGAGCGCCGTGTGCCGTTGTTGCTGGTGACGAACCTGCGGGCGCGCCGTTACCTGCTGCGCTTACGTCCGGATGGCGCCGCGCGGGTAACCATCCCGCGACGGGGAACTCTGGCGGCGGCGCGGGAATTTGCGAAGCGAAACATTGGCTGGTTGGAGGCGCAATTCAAACGTCAGGCAAGTCAGATCGAGCAAAAGAAAAGCTGGCAAGTCGGAACGGAAATTTATTTTCGCGGTGAAGTGGTTCGCATTGAACCGGCGACGGATGGCTTGATTTGTTTAGGTGCTGAGTGTTTGCCGATTGTTGGTGGCGTCGCCGATCTGCGGCCAGCCATCCAAATTTTTTTGCGCCAACTGGCGGCGAAAGAGTTGCCGCCCCGCGTCATGGAGTTGGCCGGCATACACGGCATCCCAGTCGCGCGTGTTTCCGTGCGTAATCAGAAGTCGCGCTGGGGTTCTTGTTCGCGGCGTGGAACCATCTCGCTGAACTGGCGCTTGATTCAATGCCCGCCGTTCGTTCGCGACTATGTCATCCTGCACGAACTGGCTCATCGTCGGCAGATGAATCACTCGGAAAAATTCTGGCAGGAAGTTGCGCGGCTGTGCCCTTACTATCATGCCGCTGAAGCATGGGTGAAACGCCATGCGGTGTTGCTACGATAATCGCGGCGCGAAATTGCATTGAGCAAAGTCCCCCACGCCGGTAGAGTGACGTCACTGCGCGCGTAGCTCAACTGGATAGAGCGTCGGTCTCCGAAGCCGAAGGTTGTGGGTTCAACTCCCGCCGCGCGCACCATGTTTTGTCGTGCGCTAGTTTGTCACCTGTGGATCCCATCCTTTCCCCGTCGCTCGTCTCCGGAGGTTTCCGTTAAGATTTCGCACACTGCTCGTTGTTCACTGAAAAATTGAATTGCTGACTCAATCTGCTTTTTGTCCTCCGCCTCTTACTCTTTGCTTATTGTTTTCCATCTACAGTTAACGGGGGGTGGTAATCCCCGCTGCTAAAACATCTGGCGCAAAAATGGAAAATCGATTTGCCCGCTTTTTCCGGATTTGTGGGCTACCAACCGTGGCGGCGTGGGCGAATCACTCGGCTTTGCCGGTGGCGGGCGCAACCCAGTTCACGGCTTGCGGAACGATATAGTCCAGCCCCGCGGTCTGCTCGGGGTGCGGGCTGATGCAAACCACTTTTCCTTTTTGATAAGTCCCTGCGAAGATGGCGGGCGAATCAATCATGATGCCGACGGGTGTGTCATTCGAGGCGACTTCCGTGCGAAAATACGCGAGCGTTTCGTAGGGCGGCAAATTGGTGGCGTTTGCCGGTCCGACGATGGGGCCTTGATGATAAACGACATCAACATTTTTTGATCCGCCGAGAATATCTTCGCCGGCCGAAGTTAATTCCATCTTGAGCACTGCTCGACCACGCTGCCATTTGGGAGAAAGCGTTTTGGCGTTGATAAGTTTAAGGCTCCAGGGATAGCCGGCGGTAGCCAGATAAGCGCCCGCACAGATGCCGACATAACCGCCACCATGGCCCACAAATTTTTCGACCTGTGCGCGCCCCTCTTCGCCAATCGCCTTGGCTTCCTGACTTCCGCTTCCGCCGCCGAATATGACGACATCGAAATTGGTCAGCCCGCCGGCGCGGATTTCCTCTGGGGTGATTTCGGTGAGTGAGGTCACTGCGTTTGTTGAGTTAAACTTTTTGATCAACTCCGGTGGTCCTTGGCCGCCGGTGCCAGGGCCTTTGTAAAGTGCGACCCTCGTGGTGTGCGGTGCAAGCGACCTAGAAATGGATACGGGCAGGGTGATAGTGGTAGCCGTAAGTGTGGTGGCAGATTTTTCCAACATCCCCAGCCGAACAAACAACGTGCGCACCGCCAACTGCTGTTGTTGCACGCGTTTTTCCATCGGTTGTTTGCTGGTGGTTTCCAGCGTCATGCTGGGCACATGCAGATGTTCCCCGGCTGCACGGGCGAGACTGCCGTCAATAGGCAGGTCACGTCGGATAAATTTCAAAGTTGAGTTGGTGATGGTTGCGTTCACCGCAGCGAGCATCTCATTGGCTGCGGCCTGCCCGGCAGCGAGCGGGAAACAGATGATGGAACTACCAACACTTTTTTCATTGAGTTGGTGAAAATCGAATCCTTCGTGCAAATCCAAAACCCAGTCTGGTTTATCATCATTGGCGATTTTCCAGATGGCCTGGGCAAGTTCGCCGCGCGCGCCGTTGTCTGGTTGGCCGGCGCGGGGATAATTGCGGTTGAGGTTGCTCAAGTTGGTTTCGAGGCCGGGAATCAAACGTTTGTTCGCTTCGAGTCCGGGCACGTTGGCGCGCGGGATGACAATAAGTTTGCCGTTCTGGATGGGCCAGTGGCGGATGCCTTCGGCGGCTTGTGCGCCGGCTGGCTCGTTGCCGTGGACGCCGCCGACGATCAGAATTTTTGGGCCGGGCTTGCCAGAGTCAATCGAGTAACAAGGAGTTTCAAAACGCGTGCCGGGGAGTAGCAGATTCGTATTCGTGAGTCGGGAAATATTATTATGCTCTGAAAAATCAGCTGACCGGCCTGACCATGGGGTGCCGGCTAACACCGCTATAACGAGCCACTCGGCGGTTCTTGGAAAAGACCGGAGAAAAACAAGTCCGAGCGGCACCACTTCACGGTCTGGCACGGCAGCAGTTTGGTGATTCATATGAGAGGCACAGCCTAGTCGTTGCCGGCTTGGGCGCTCCATAGCACAAAGTAACTATTCCCGATATGGCCAGCGTGACCTAGATTAGGTTGTAAATATTCATGAAGCGAAACTCCGTCCCGAAAAATTCCGTTGCTTTCACTCTCATTGAGTTGCTGGTCGTGATTGCAATCATTGCCATTCTGGCTGCTATGCTGCTGCCGGCGCTCGCCAAAGCGAAGGCTAAGGCCTACCAAACACAGTGCCTGAATAATCTCAAGCAGCAGGGGCTGGCGTTTCAAATGTATGCGGATGACAACGGCGATTTTTTGCCGGGGCCGATTGAACGTGGGGTTCGGGCCGGCTATTACGCTGGCACGCAATGGATGCCGGTTAATTATCTCTATACTTATCTAGCCTTGCCCAACCCGGCAAATTTTCCATCGCAAAACTCCCTGCTCACCAGCACGCCAATCTTCACTTGTCCCGCGACTATCAAGATTTCCTTTCCGACGGTCAAAGACGGTGATCGCGTCACCTATTCTACACGCGGAATGATTGCGCCGCCCAACCAAAACTCCCGGCCGTTTGGTTATCCCGCCGGCCTTTCGACCTCGCCCGCAGGCGCGCCGTTTCGCCCGCTAAAAACCTTGGGAATTAGCCAGTTTACCAACAGCTTGAGCGACTGCTACGCACTGCGCGACGTGGATTTGGAGATTGACGGTAATTCCAGCATCAGCTGGCAGAAAACGGGCGCCAACCAACAGATTTCCACCACAGCGGTCCATGGCAATAATCTGCGTAACGCCATTTTCTTTGACTGGCACGCCCAGTCAGTTCGGGGCACGAACAGTCTTGATTAGTAAACCGGCCGGCCATTGCCGAAAAAGTCCCGCGTTCGCCCGTTTCTTGAGTAACCCTTAACCAGAAAAACCACCATGAAAATTAACTCTGCAACTTCCACTGGTTCACGGCTCCGGAATTTTCGCCGGCGTTCCGTCATCACCGTCGGGCTGATGCTCGCAACAGCTATCGCCGGCCAGCTCCGCGCGGCGGACATTGTCTGGTCGGGAGCTGCGACCGCTCCGGCAGCGGGCACCGGGTGGACGAACGTTTTGAACTGGACCGGCGGAGTCGTGCCCGGCAGTGCCGACAACGCCATTTTCAACACGGCTTTCACCGGCTCGCCGATTACCATCAACAAAAGTCCCGCCACCACGGTATCTGTAGGCTCCATAACGCTGGGAAGCTCCGCCACCACCACGCTCAACGTCAAGCCCCAGTCCACCGGCCCGGCACTCACCACGCTCGCGTTGAATGGCGTTGGCGGTATCCTGCTGTCCAATGCGTCCACTTCTGTGTTTATTACCATTGCCGCTACTAACACCGTCAATGGAAACCTGCTGAATTTGGGGCTGACCGCTTCAGGGATCATTTATGCGAACAGCGTGAATCCCGCGCTGCCGCCCACCACCGCCGGACAGGTGGATCTTCGCCTGCCCATCGTGGAATCAGGCGGTGCGCGCAGCATTACGAAGACCGGCCCGGGCATTTTGTTTCTGCGCGCTACCAACAGCTATTCAGGCACGACCACGGTAAATGAAGGCGATCTCGAGGTTGACGCGACGGGCACCGTCGGCAACGGCACTGGCACCCTGTTTCTTTCTGGCGGCAACCTGCAATGCGGCCTCGACCGCAGCGGCACGTCGGCGTCGCAAGCGCCGATACCCAATCCCATCGTGCTGACGGCAGACGCCTTCATTTACAACAAGGCTGGCAACGCCAATAGCAGCCGTCGTCTGCCATTATCCGGAACGCTTAGCGGCAGCACGGGCACTTTAAAAATTGCCAATCCGTCCAGCGCGGCGTCTGGTCAGAGTTTTATCGTCCGACTGCTTGGCACTTTCACTTTTAACCGTCCAATCTCCATCGGCGAAACCGTCAGTGGCGCTTACGCTGACACCTTCGGTAATTTCAGTTTTCTGAACTTATGCAACAGCAACGGTGTGCAGACTTTTAACGGAATCATTTCGAGCGTCGGCGGCGTTATCCGTGACAATCCACTCGATCCAACAACGGTCGGTGGCACTTCAATTTTGACTGGCAACAACACTTATTCCGGCGGCACGGTCATCGGTAGCGGCAGCTTGTTCGCGAACAACTCCGCCGGCTCCGCGCTCGGCTCAGGTGTAGTGACGGTCACTAATTTTGGAACGCTTGCGGGTAACGGCTCGGTTGTTGCCGCCACCTCTGTCAGTTTGAATGGAACGATTTCGCCGGGGGCCACCAACAGCAGTGTCGCGAACCTGAACGTGAGTGACCTGACGCTGGGACCGGGCGCGAATTACATCTGGAACATCACTGCCGCCACTGGCACGGCGGGGGTGAACTGGGATTTGATCACCTGCAGCACCGGTTGGACGGATGCGGGCAATAGCGGCAACGCCATCACAATCAAGGTTGATTCGCTTGGTGCTGCGCCCACTGGCTGGAATTCTTTGACGGCGCGTGACTGGGTCATCATCCAGTCCAGTTCGGCCACCGGTTTTGATGTGAGTCATTTTGCGCTCGATACCACGGCGTTCAGCGGCACCATCGGCGGTGTATTCAGCTTGAGCGTGTCCGGCAATTCACTGCATCTCATTTACACACCGGCGGCGGACACGGTCATCAATGTCCCGTCCGGCTCGGTCACGCAGGGCGGAACTTCGCCCACGCCTTACCCGAACATCAACGTCGCAGGCGGTATCGTGAAGGTCGGCAACGGCGAAGTCATTCTGACTAACGCGGCGAACAGCTATCCCGGCTCCACGAAAATTTACGCGGGCACGGCCAGCCTCGCGGTGGATGCGCTCAATGGATCTGGCGCATTTGGCGCGGCATCCGATGCCGTCCGTCTGGGAAACACCACCGGGAATAGTAACGCGACGCTGAACATCAACACGGCGGGCATGACGATGGGGCGCTCGGTGCTGGTGCAGTCCGGCAGTTCTGGTGTAAAAACCATCGGCACCACGATTTCGAGTGGCGCGGCGACATATTCTGGCGATGTGACATTGCAGGACAACGTCACGCTGAGCGCGACCACCGGAAGTTCAGAATTGTTTTCAGGCAATTTCACAGGCACTGGCGGCATCACCTTCGGCGGTGGCGGCGCGATCACCATGAACGCGGTCAATAGTTATAGCGGCCCAACAACACTAACTGGCGGCACGTTGAATCTGAATGCAAAGGCTCTCGGCACAAACACCTTCACCATCAGTGCTGTCAGCACGTTGGACAACACTAGTGCGGCCAGCGTGACGCTCAACGATTGCCCGCAGAACTGGAACGCCAATTTTAATTTTGCCGGCACGACGAATCTGAACCTCGGCGGCGGCCCGGTGACCATGAGCGCCACGCGCACATTGACCATCAGCAACAGCACATTGACCGTCGGCGGGACGATTGCCGGCAGTGGCGGTCTCCTGAAACTCGGTGCAGGCACGCTCGTGTTGTCCGGCCCGACCAACTCGACTTATACCGGCGGCACCACCAATTCGGCGGGCGTGCTCGGCATCGGCGGCAATGCTACGCTTGGCGATGGCACCGGCACATTGCTGTTGAATGGCGGTTATATTTTGAGCACTTCTTCGCGCGCTAGCTTGCCCGTGGTAAATCCTGTGTTGATGACGACCGACACCACGATTTATGGCAACAGCACCGCCACCGCTCCCTCTACGCGTGTTCTGCCCTTCAGCGGCAATTGGACGGTTGCGGGGACGATGCGCATTGGCAACACCGGCCTCGCAAATAATACCTTTGAAGCGCGGTTAACTGCTGGCAACGACGTCACGTGGCCCGTCATCGTGGGTGATCCGGCGTTCGATACGGCGGGCGCAATTTCCGAGCTGGCACTGTATCAAAGCAACACGAATCCGGTTCAGATCGTGAGCGGATTGATCACTGGCAACGGCTTGGTGCTACGCGGCAGCGTGACCGCTGGTGCTGGCGGCACGACCATATTCACTGGCAACAACACCTACGCCGGCGGAACGACGCTTGACTCCGGCACCATCGGCATCGGGCTCGACAGCACGCCCACTAGTGGCACGCTCACTTCCGGCCCATTGGGAACCGGCACGTTTGAAATTGATAACGACCCGGCCATTTACATCTTCGCCTCGGGCGCTGCCCGCACGATTGGCAATCGCATTTTCCTGAACGGCGTGGCGAACACCGTCTTTAATGGCACAAACGCGCTGACGCTCACCGGCGTTGTGAACTTGGGTAGCTCTACCAAGACCCTCACGGTGAGTAACACTGCACCGGTCACGTTCTCCGGTCAGTTGACCAACAATGCCGCAATTACCACCGCTGGCCCCGGCAAATTGATTTTCTCCGGCGACAACAGCGCGCGCACAAACGCTACGACGGTCAACTCCGGAACTTTACTCGTCAACAACACCGTTGGCAGCGGCACCGGCAGCGGCGGGGTGACGGTGAATTCCGGCGGCACGCTCGGCGGCACGGGCAGCATCGGCGGCCCCGTTACGGTGAGCTCAGGCGGCACAATCGCCGCTGGCGCTTCGATCGGCACGCTGACGATCAACAGCGACCTCACGTTGTCTGGCAACGTCGCAGTTGAAGTGAACACCTCCGCCAATCCATCGAATGACCTCATCATTGTCTCTGGCGTCGTGAGTAATGCGGCCACGGCATCCGTCACTGTCAACAACCTCGGCCCAGCGCTCACTGTTGGTAAGAAATTCACCATCTTCAGCAGCCCGGTGGCTAACGGCGCGGCAATGACTGTCTCCGGCGGTGGAATGAATTGGACGAATAACCTGGCGGTGGATGGAAGCATCTCGGCGCTCTCCGTGGCCTCTTCCGTGAACACGAACACCTTTGCGATCAACGCGAGCGTCAGCGGCAGCAATCTCAACTTGAGCTGGCCGCCGGATCGCCTCGGCTGGAAAGTTCAGATGCAGACTAATTCACTAAGCGCGGGTTTGAATGCGAACTGGGTCACGCTCTCAGCTACGGCCTCGGTCACGAACTACACCGTGACAATCAACCCGGCGAACCCGACTGTGTTCATCCGCATGATTTATCCGTAATCGTTTTGTGAACTCACGGAGCGCGGACAAATTGTTCGCGCTCCGTTTTGATTTGACGGACATGAGCGGTTGAAAGATTTTTGAACGTGCCCCTGACCACGCAACTCCTGAGACTGACCACACTCACCGTGTGTTTGTCCACCGGCTTCGCCGTCGCGCAGTCATACGTTCCCGGCACGAGCTATTACGGCCGGAGCAACTACGTCGAATATATCGGCGGCGATCTGCCGGTGATTTTTTCCGCGCCACACGGAGGCGCGCTTACGCCAGCAGAAATTCCCGATCGCGTGGACGACGGCTCCGATCCCAACTTCACCACCGTCACCGATTCCAATACCGAGGAGACCGCACGGGCGTTGCAGGGTGTTTTTGAAAACACTTTCGGCCACAGCCCGCACGTCATCATCTGCCGCCTCAAGCGCACGAAGATTGACTGCAACCGCAGTCTCGATCAGGGCGTGGTCAGTAACAACATTTACGCCACGCAGGCCTGGAATGAATTTCAAAATTACATCAACACCGGCAGCAACGCCGCCGTGGCATTGAACGGACGCGGCTTTTACATTGACCAGCACGGGCAAGGGCACACGATCCAACGGCTGGAATTGGGCTACCTTCTAACTTCGTCGCAACTAGGCTTGTCTGACTCCACCTTGAATTCCTCGACGTATCGCAATCAGTCGAGCATCCGCACGCTCGGCACGCTCGTGAGCAATCAGTATGCGATTCCTTTCTCCCAAATTTTGCGCGGCAGCAACAGCTTCGGCGGATTGATGGTCACGCGCGGTTATCCGTCTGTGCCGAGTCCGGCCATGCCCGACCCCGGCAGCGGCAATCCGTATTTTGACGGCGGCTACAACACCGATGCGCACACCTCGTCCGGCGGCGGCGGACCCGTGGACGGTTTGCAAATCGAGGCTAACCTTGCCGGCGTCCGTGACACGGCGGCGAACCGCACGAACTACGCCATCGCCGTCGCGCAGTCGCTCGATTTTATTTTCACCAATTACTACGGCATTGATCTACGAATCGCTGCGCCGAGCATCTGGAGCATCGGTTCCGGAAAATTTGCGACCGCAGCAAACTGGTCTAACGGCATCACGCCTGTCGCGGGAAATTATCTGCTGTTCAGCGGCTCGGGCGGCGCGGTGAGCAACAACCTCGCCGCGCTCACCACCGGCTCGGGAAAAATGTATTCGCTCGTCTACGCGACGAATGCCGGTGGCAGTTATACGAATTACGGAAATCCCATCAGCCTCGTCGCGGGCATCACAAATTTTTCTACCCGCACCCACGTCACCAGCAATGCCATCACGTTACTCGCCTCGCAAACCTTCACGGCGTCCAATGGCCCGCTGAATTTCTTCGGCAATGTCACGAACGCTGGATTCACGCTGCGCCTGAACGCGACGACAAATCTCACGGTGAATGGCGTCATCAGTGGCGCTGGCGGGCTGAGCAAGTTCGGAAATGGAATTCTCTCGCTGAATTCTGCGAACACGTTTTCCGGCGCGACCACAAATTTTTCCGGCACGCTGCTCGCGAACAATTCCTCCGGCAGCGCGAACGGTGTCGGCGCGCTGTCCGTGAATTTCGGCGCAACACTCAGCGGCACGGGCATCGTGAGCGGCCCGGTTTCGGTTTCCGGCAGCATCGCACCAGGCAATCCCATCGGCACACTCACGGTGACGAACGGGCTGATTTTGACTGCCGGCGGCAGCTATCTCTGGACGCTTGCCGCGAACAGCACAAATTTACCCGGCGTGAATTTCGACCAGATTGTTTTGTCCGGCGGCTCGTTGATTATAAATTCCAACTCTCCGCTCGTTCTTGCCTTCACCAACACTGCCACCACACCTGCAACGAACATTGCATTCTGGCAATCGCCCCAATCGTGGAAAATCATTTCTCTCAGCGGTGCGGCCACAAACCTCGCGCTGGCAAAGTTCAATTCCATTTCCAACAACACGTTCACCGCCGGAAAATTCATCAGCACCGCGGACGTGGCGGGAAATGTGTTCCTGAACTTTCTGCCGACGCCGCCCCCCATAATTTCTCCTGCGCTGCCCGGCGCGGGAACATCGAACGTCACGGTGAGCTGGAACGCCATTGCAGGCGTGACATATCAGGTGGAATTCGCCACGAACCTCGCACCGGCAAACTGGCTGCCGCTCGGCATCCTCACCGCCATCAGCACCAACGCCAGCCTGCCGGATAATTCGGGCGTTGCACCGCAGCGCTTTTATCGGGTAGTCATACCTTGAACATGATTTCGTTCCTCAAAAAAATCTCGCTCACGCAATGGATTGTCGTGGCCATTTTCATCGGCGGCTTCATCGGCTGGCGGTTTCCGCAGGGGGCGCAGGAATTGCAATTTCTCTCCACTATTTTTCTGCATCTCATCAAGTGCATCGTCGTGCCGCTGATCTTCAGCACGCTCATCTTCGGCATCGCGGGCCATGCGCAAGAACTGAAAGCGATCGGTCGCCTGGCGCTCCGTTCCATCATTTATTTTGAGATTGTCACCACGCTCGCCCTCTTCATCGGGCTTGGCGCGGTGAATTTAATTCAGCCCGGCGCGGGCGTGCAGTTGAATACCACCGCCGACACCGGTAAATCACTCGCGGCGAACAAGGTCACCTTTGCGGGCGTGGTGGAGCATCTCGCGCCACAAAGTTTTTTTGACGCTGCCGCGCGCAATGACGTTTTGCAGGTGGTGATCTTTTCCATTCTGTTCGCCATCGCTGCCACGCAAGTGCAGGAAAAATCCCGGCGCAACCTACTCGAAATTTGTGAGTCGCTTTCGGAAGTCATGTTTAAGTTCACAGGCATCGTCATGTGGTTTGCGCCCATAGGAGTCGGTGCGGCGGTGGCGGTAACCATCGGCAAGAACGGCCTAGATGTAATCGGAGCGCTGGGCAAGCTGGTGCTCACGCTCTACGGCGCGCTTGCCGTTTTTGTGCTGGTGGTGCTCGTGCCGGTTATGATGCTGGCGCGAATACCCGTCCGAGGTTTTTTCAAGGCTGTGCGCGAGCCGTTCATCCTGGCGTTCTCCACGGCGTCCTCGGAGGCTGCATTGCCGGATGCGTTACAGCGCATGGAAAAATTTGGCGTGCCGCGCCGCATTGTTTCGTTTGTGTTGCCCACGGGCTACTCGTTCAACTTGGACGGCTCCACGCTTTACCTAGCGGTCGCATCCATTTTTGTCGCGCAGGCGGCGGGTGTGCACCTGACGTTCGCGCAGCAGTTGCCGATTATTTTGACGCTCATGCTCACGAGCAAAGGCGTGGCCGCCGTGCCGCGCGCGTCGCTGGTGATTTTGTCCGGCACGCTGGTCACGTTCGGACTGCCGCTCGAAGGTGTGGCGGTGATTCTCGCGGTCGACGCATTCCTCGACATGGCGCGCACCTCCATCAATCTGTTTGGCAACTGTCTTGCCTCTGCCGTGATGGCGCGCTGGGAAGGCGAATTCGATGATGCTGCCGCAAAAAAATTTGCCGAAGCAAAATGAACAAGCTTCCGAACAAAATAATTTTCGTTTTCACGCTTTGTCTGGCTTCCGCAAACCTTTTTGCCGAGGCTCCGACGCATGGCATGGTCGCCTCGGTGCATCCGCTCGCCACTCAAGCCGGTGTGAACGCGCTCAAATCCGGTGGCAATGCGATTGACGCCGCCGTGGCCGTCGGCCTCACGCTCGGCGTCGTGGATACGCATAACTCCGGCATCGGCGGCGGTTGCTTCCTGCTCATCCATCTCGCGAACGGTACGAACCTTTGCATTGACGGACGTGAAATGGCACCCGCTGCCGCCACACGCGATATGTTCGTGCGTGATGGCAAAGGTGATACGCGCTTGAGCCAGTGCGGATCACTCGCGAGCGGCGTGCCCGGCGAAGTCGCCGCGTTTGAATTTGCGGTGAAACATTATGGAAAAAAATCTTTCCGCGAATTGTTGCTGCCCGCTGCCGACATCGCGGAAAATGGTTTTGAAGTTCCTGCCGGCTATGCACGGCTGCTCAAGTCACTTGCCGGCGATTTGAAAACATTTCCAGCGACAGCTTCTGTTTTTTTCAAGAACGTCGAGCCGCTTCAGGTCGGTGAAATTTTGAAGCAACCTGACCTCGCTGCAACTTACCGCAGCTTGGCCGCGCACGGGCCAGACTGGTTTTATCGCGGGCCGTTCGCAGCCGCGTTGGAAAGATGGATGCAAGCCAACGGCGGTATTCTGTCCTCGAACGATTTTGCGAATTACCACCTTGAATTGCGCGAGCCGATTGCAACCAGTTATCGCGGCTGCGAAGTTGTTTCGTTTCCACCGCCCAGCTCCGGGGGCGTTCACGTTCTGGAGATGCTGAACATCCTCGAACATTTTGATCTTAAAAAAATGGACGCAGCCACGAGGTTGAACGTCATCGCCGAGGCGATGAAGCTCGCATTCGCTGACCGCGCCTACTGGCTCGGCGATCCCGATTTTGTGAATGTTCCGCGCGGTTTGATTTCAAAAAGTTACGCCGCTGACCTCGCAAAAAAAATTAACGTCGAACACGCGACGCCCGTTCCCTCGCACGGGATGCCGCCGGATTGGGAGACCGATCTGTTCAAGAAGCACACGACGCATTTTTCCGTAGCGGACGATCAGGGTAACTGGGTGGCTTGCACCGCGACCATCAACACGAGCTTCGGCTCGAAGGTGGTGATTCCGGGAACCGGTGTGATGATGAACAACCAGATGGATGATTTTTCGATCCAACCCGGCGTGCGAAATCATTTTGGACTGGTCGGCGCAGACGCAAATGCCGTCGCACCCGGAAAACGTCCGCTTTCATCCATGAGTCCGGCGATTGTCTTCACCAACGGGGTGCCAATTATTTCCATCGGGGCGGCTGGTGGACCGAAAATTATCAGCGCCGTGTTGCAGGAACTCGTGGATATGATTGACCTTGGCATGACGCCGCAACAAGCCGTGGCCGCGCCGCGCATTCACCAGCAATGGTCGCCGGATGAATTGTATGTGGAAAAAAAACTCTCGGCGGAGTTGAAAGCCGAACTGGCGCGGCGCGGTCAGAAAATCGTCGAACTGCCCGTTCCAGCCATTTCGCAAATTGTCGCGCGTAGTCGAGATGGAAAAAGTTTTGTCGGCGCGGCAGACCCGCGCGCCAACGGAACGGCAGAAGGATGGTGAGCGCTACCTTCAAGCTGGCCAGTCTGTCGCGCCGCGCTAAAATGAATTTAAGGTGAAGCTGCTGCGCCGCCATTTTCCGAGCACCGTTTCGGTGGTCTGCCTTTGTCTTTCGCTGGCATCCGCGATGGCCGACGACTTGGGGGCAAACTGGGCGCGGCGAGTCTGGCAGACGGACGACGGGCTGCCCGCCGCCAATGTCACCGGCATCGCACAGACCAAGGACGGCTTGCTATGGTTTGCCACGCAATCTGGTCTCGCTCAATTCGACGGCGTGGAGTTTGAGGTCGTGCCGGTTCCAGTGGGCCGCGCCCAGCCCATCATCCGCGTGATGCTGTGCGACCATGCGGAAAATTTCTGGCTCGCGGAGGACAGTGGCGTGATTGTCCGCTTCGGTAAGGGCGCAGCGCGGATGTTCACAACTGCCAACGGGCTTTCCGATTCTTTGGCACTTCAATTGATCGAAACACCGGATCATAATGTCTGGGTCTGCTACGCGGATGGCTCGGTCTTTCGGATCACGCCGGATTACCAGATCACCCGTTTCACCAGCGCCGATGGCCTGAACGAAGACGGCATCTGTTCGCTCACGCTGGATGCGCGCGGGGTGCTTTGTTTCGTGAAAGGATTTCAATTTGGTTTTTACGACGGCAAACATTTTCAAAAGACCGGCGTGCTGACGGAGCGTAACGCGCAGATTCTTGGCGCGCGTAATGGTGACCTCTGGTTCTGCACGTCGTCCCAGATACTAAAGTCCACCTCGAACTCGCCGCCAGTCGCGGTGGCAAATTTTGACGGGGCGACCAGCCGCTTCAAATCATCCGTGTTGTTCGAGGATTTCAACGCGCGGCTGTGGATTGGCACGGCGGCGGACGGATTGTTTCTCCTCGAACGCACGAATCTATTCAAAATCGAAACCTCGCAGAATAAAATCCGCACCATTATGCGCGACCGGGAGGGCAGCATTTGGGTGGGCACTGACGGAGGCGGTGTGAACCGGATGCTGCCCAAGGTCGTCGAGTTGCACGGCCGCGATGAGGGGCTGCCGTTTGATACAGTGCGGTCATTGTGTGAGGACCGGGCGGGCGATTTGTGGGTGGTCACCCAGGACGGCACGGTGACACGTCTGTCTGGGGACGATTGGTCGAGCGGCGAAAAAATTGCCAGCTGGCCTGGCGGTCTAGCCCATTGCGTGGTTGCCGACCAATCGGGCGCACTGTGGTTCGGAACTTATCAACGCGGGCTATTGCGCTGGCAGGATGGAAAATTTACACGCTTCGGAACTGCTGATGGACTGGGCGGCATGAGCATCCGTTCATTGATGGTTGATAGCCGGAATGATTTATGGATTGGTCTGGAGAATGATCAATTGGTGCAACGGTTGCACGATGGAAAATTTCAAACCTTTAAACAGCCGCCAAAAAGCCGGGCGGTGCGCGCAATGGCGGAAGACGCTTCCGGAAACATCTGGCTCGGAACATTGGAGGGTCGACTGCTGCGAGTGGATGGCGATCAAATCAGAGAGGTGGAACAAGCCACGAACGAACCGCTGCACCACATCCGCTGCATGAAGGCCATGCCTGATGACAGCGTGTGGGTGGGATATGCCGCCGGTGGTGTGGGCCGCTGGAAAGCGGGGCGTTTTTCGCGCCTCGATGTGGCTGAAGGCTTGTTCGATGGCAACATCTGCGCACTCATACCCGATGATTACGGACGTATGTGGTTCGCAGCTGACCGGGGGATTTTTTACGTCAGCCTGCAGCAGTTGAATGATTTCGCGGATGACAAAATCGATCGGTTGCAAAGCATTTTCTACGGGCGCGACGCGGGGCTGCCGAGTTTGCAGGCTTATTACGGTTACTGGCCGGGCGCGACAGTCACAAAACAGCGAGACATTTTATTTCCGACCCATTCGGGCATCGCGGTGGTGCATCCAAAAAATGTTCGCGCCAATGTCATGCCGCCGAATGTGCTGATTCGACGCATTGCGGTGGACGGTCAAACCATTTCACGCGACACGCGGGGTGCGGTCAAAGTCACGCCCGGCCACCGGAAAGTGGAGGTGACTTTCACCGCGCCCAGCTTCATCGCCCCGGAACGGGTTCGTTTCCGTTACCGTCTCGCGGGCTGGGATGAGGACTGGACAGAGGCGAAGCCGGAACGCCTGGCAACTTTCAACCGGCTGCCCGCCGGCGATTACACGTTTCAAGTGACCGCGTGCAATAACAACGGCGTGTGGAATGAGAAAGGCGATTCGGTTCAATTCACCGTCACGCCGTTTTTCTGGCAAAGCGGATGGTTTCGCACACTCCTGGTGCTGGCGTTGTTGGTGCTCGTTGTGGTGGTGGTGCGGCATCTATCGTTGCGCCGGGCACGTGCGTTGTTGAAACGCGTCGAGCAGGAAAGCGTCTTGCAACAAGAGCGCACACGCATCGCGCAGGATATGCACGATGAACTGGGGGCGCGCTTCACGCAGATTTCGCTGCTGGGCGCGCTTTCCAGTGATGCCATCGGTGAACCGGAAAAGGCGCGTGACTTTCTGGGTCAAATCAGCCGCGTGGCGCAGGTGGGAGTGAAGTCGTTGGATGAAATCGTTTGGGCCGTGAATCCGCGCAACGATGCCTTGCCCGATCTGCTGGATTATACGGGCCAATACGCGCGTGATTTCATTACCGCAGCGGGGCTGCAATGCCGATTGGATTTTCCGGATGCACCCCCGGCTCGGGCAATCTCTGGCGACATCCGCCACGCCGTTTTTCTCATCGTCAAGGAAGCGTTACACAACGTTGTGAAACATGCGCAAGCTACGCACGTGAAAATTATTGTCGAGGTCTCGGAGGGTGAGATGACTTGGCGCATTGAGGACGATGGCAAAGGATTTGAGCCCGCCCAGGAAAACGCCCTCGAGGACGGCTTGCGCAACATTCGTCAGCGCGCCAGTGCGCTCGGTGGCCACGCCGAAATCATCAGTTATCCCGGCCAAGGAACCCAAGTGCTGGTTAAAATTCCGTTGCCAAAATGAGCGAACGACCTTGCAATTCCGGAGGTTCGGCGCACAGTTGGCGGCGCGCTGACTTCACAATGTAGCCATGAAAATTAAAGTCTCCATCGTCGAAGACCACGCCGGCACGCGCGTGAACATGATGAAAGTGTTGCAGGCCGCGCCGGAATTGCATTGTCTGCATGGCTACCCCGATGGTGAAACGGCGTTGCGCGAAATCCCCAAGGACATCCCAGACGTAGTGCTGATGGACATCCGCTTGCCGGGCATGAGCGGCATCGAGTGTGTCGCCAAGCTGAAAGAAAAAGTTCCGCAAGTGGATGTGTTGATTTTCACGACCTACGAGGAAAGCGACTTGATCTTTGAATCGCTGCGCGCAGGTGCCACCGGCTACCTCCTCAAAAATATGCCGCCTGCCGAGCTCATCAACGCTGTCGTGCAGGCGCGCACTGGCGGTTCGCCACTGTCCATGCGCATCGCGCGAAAAATCGTCGGCCATTTTCAGCAGGTGAAAGCACCGGCTTCAGACACAGACGCGTTGACCAAACGTGAGCATGAGATTCTATCGCTGCTCGCCAAGGGTTTTCTCTACAAGGAAATCGCCGACCAGCTTCAAATCAGTATCAACACCGTGCGCGTCCACATTCAGAAAGTTTATGAGAAGCTTCACGTCCATTCGCGCAGCCAGGCGATCATGCGTTTCTTGGGAAAATAAATTTCGCCCCGCGGCGCGAAATTATTTCAACGGGATGTAACACACATTGCTCGTGAGCATCATCAGGATGAAGATGATGCAGGTGACGAATGCCCCGAGATAAACCGTGCCGGTCAGGCGGAAAAACTTGCGATTGAAAATCGGCAGCACAAACATCATCGGCGTCACCCCCAGCAGCAAGTTTGTGTAAAGCCATTCTTGCGTCCAATACACCGTGCCGGTTGCGGCGAAGTGCGTATATTGGATCATCAAAATCAGCATCAGCCCGACCGAATTGCCCAGCGCGCTGATGAGCAGGCTCACCCATTCTTTTTGTCCCGCAAACCGCGCGCCGGCGTTCACGCGTATCGAGTTGGCCAGATAAAAAATCAAGAATAGCGGCAAGTATTCCAATGCAACCAGCAGCATCTTTGGTGGAAATGCGGCGGGTGCGGAGATAAAGGTGAACCGGAAGTCCGTATGGAAAATTCCGTATATAGCGAATACCAGCGCGTAGAACGACACGAACACAATCAAGGCAAGCAAGAGAGTTTTTGCCAGTTCACCGACGCTGGTTTTGATTCCCCACATGGCGGGCGTGACGCCTTTCTTTTTTCCGAACAGCTGGTAGTTGAGCGTGAAGATGATCAGCCCGATGGTGCCGTTCGCGACCGCCCACAGCAGGATGGCGTTGTTGATGCGCTGCGGGAAAAACCATGTCTGCGTCGCCGCGCTGGCCTGCGGGAAAAGCATCGCCGTTGCTCGCGCCATCGGGATGAACAAGAAGCACGCGATGAGCGCGGACACGGCGAAAGTCGTCCAGAAAAGAATCTTCCCAGCGCGTTGCGGCGCAGGCAAAGGCGGCGGCACGGGATGAACCAGTGATTTGAAAAAAGACAGCCGCAACAGCAACCGTGTGAATGGAAGCAGAAAGAGAAATCCGCCGATGAGTGACAGCAGGGTGAAAAATTCTTTCCACGGCCAGGTCTGATTTGTTGCCGGAATCGCCGGGCTTAGCCCAAACGCCAGCGTGAAAAATTCAATCAGGTTGGCGACGTGTTCGCGGTCGTAAGGCATCACCGGGTGGATGCTTCGTGTGTTGTGCACGATGCGCAGCGTGTGGTTGGTGACGTCGCCATAAATTTTACCGATCTGGATTTCGGAAATTTGTTTATTGTCCTCAAAGATGGAGTTTACGAAGCGCAACGACTCGACGGCGTTGCTCATGCGGGCGTTGCCGTTGACCGTGCGGAACGCGCCCTCGTCGAAGTAGGCGTAGTCCAGTGCGGCGTTGGCGTCGAGGTCGGCGAGCGTGCTGTTGGTCAAGGTCAACACATAACCGCCGATGAAGATCGCGGAAATTTTATTCTCGGCCTTCGCGGCTTTGGCCTCGGCATCGGTGACAGTTCGTCCTTCATCGGAATCCTTACGTTGAGCTTGGCGCAGCGCCTTTGCCTGCCGTCCGCCAAAACGCGCTGCGGATTGCAGCACGGCGTTGCCGCCCGCCGAATATCCCGCGGCACCGATGTGCGACTTGATGATGAAATCAAAATTGGTCGCGGCGCAGACGTATTCCACCATTGGGATGACGCCGTAGCCTTCCATCGTGGCCGAGCGTCGCTGCATCGTGGAACTGGACGCGCCCTGGTTGTAAGGATCAATCGTGATGACGGCGATGCCGCGCCGCGCCAGTTCGATGGAATAACTCGTCATCGTTTCTTTGCTGCGTTCAAACCCCGGACAGACCACGACGAGCGGCACGGGATTTGCCGCCGTCGCCAATTTTGGTTTGAAAAGATCCGCCGTGATCCACTGGCCGTTTTCCGTCGGCAGTATGAAGCCGCTGACATCAATGGTTCGACTAGCAGTCTGAACAAGCGATGCGCCAATACCGCCAACCAAAATTAAAGCGAGGGCGATGCCCAACGTGGTCAGCGCTCGTCTAATTGGATTGTCGTTTCTTTTGTGATTCATCTCATTCACGGCAGATAAATGGCGCGGTAAAAACGTTGCGGCAAATTTTTAGCCTCTTGAAAAATGAACGGAGCTGTGTTTGTGGTCAGGGAAATCCAAGTTGGCGAATTCAGATTAGTCGCGCTTTGAACCACGTAGCGTGTGCCGCTTACTCCGGTGATGGCGACTTGAAAATTCCCATTGGTTGCCAGCAAGGGCGCCGGCAGTTGCGGCACAAAACTGACGGCGGTCGCGACGACGGACGTGGCGGTGCTGCTCATCACGAGGCCAAGGCCGTTGGTTGCTACGAGTGGAAAGTTGGTGCTGGAAAAATTTCCGGAAACATTCGTGGCCGCGAGCAGGGTGAATTGCTGTCCCAACGTCGGCGAAAATCCCGGTGTGTAGCTGATGGTTAAATTTCCCGCCAGCGCCACCCCGCCGCTGACGGTCAGGCTGTTTGAAATGCTGCCGAGTTTGAGGGACAAAGTGGCTGCGCTGCTGTTCGTGAAATTTCCGTAGATCAACGCTGGGCCGCCCGTGTTCGTCAACGCCAGCGTGCCAGTGGCGTTCGACAAATCAAGCGGACGCGTCGCGCTGCCGAATTGCACGAAGCCAAGCTGTCCGCCGCGGAAATTGAAAGTGCCACTGCCTATGCCGCGCAAAATCTGGTTAGCAAAGAGAGTTCCGTTGGAGAGCGTGTATTGGCCGGTGCTGTTGGTTTGTTCGGCCAGCGTGAGCGGGCCGTTCACCGTCAACGTGCCGCCGTTCTGTTGCACCAAACCTTTTCCTTCTTTGCCTACGACGAGCGAGCCATTGATAGCGAGCGAACCGTTGGTGTAAAAGTAAATCCGGCCTTGTCCGGCCTTGTTGAAATTGGTGTCGAATGTTCCCAGCCAGACGTTGCTCACGGCTCCGACGTTCGCATCCACTTTCAATGACGGCGAAGGCGTGGCCGATGCGCCGGAAACGACAAGGGTATTCGTCGGCGAGCTCGGCGGGTTCGTATAGTTTTGCCAGTTGACTGCCCAGTAAAAATTATTTTTCCCGAGCCCATAGGCATCGTTCGCGAAGGGATCGGTCAAAACGGATTCGCCGGCGATGCGTTGCAGGTATTGCGCGTTACTGACGTTGTTCGTCGCGTAATAAGTGCTGCCCTCCGGGCTACGACCGAAGATGGCGCTGTAAAAAACGCACGCGGTGAGATATGCCCCGGCGCTGTTCGGGTGGCGGTCGCCCAAACCATCGTCGAGAATGTAGAGGCCGATGTCGGGTCGCTCGGTGCGCACGCGCGACCATGCGAGGCCAGCGGGAGAAATCGCCGCACCGAGTTCCGCACCGATCATCGCGTAGGCTTTGCGGATGGCGATGTTCATGCTCAAGAAGCTGTCGAAGCTCGGATAGTTGCAGACCTTGAACTGCGCGGGAATATCGTAAGTGTTGCAATTGCCATTAGGGTCGCCGTTGATCTGCCCCCACGTCTCGTAAAACATCGTGCGCGCCGCGTGATTGGTGATCATGCCGGTGAGCGTGCGGCAGGCGGGAAACATGATGGTGTTGCGGTCTGACGGAATGGATGGCGTTTCGCTTTTTTCCTGCAACACCACGAGGTCGTAGTTGCCGGAAAAAATCAGGTTGGTGCTGGTGACATTCGTTGCATGATCAGCCAGCAGCCAGCCGCTGTTCGCAACGCGCGTGTAGGAAAACGAATCGCCCAAGTTCGCGCAGAGTTCGGCCAGGCTGGCGGGAATGTCATTCGAGTAACTCGCACTGATACCGAGCAGGCTGTTGCCCAGAAACAACACGCGTTGGACGGGCGCAGCAGGCGTAGCGCCGGGGGTGACGTTCGCCCAGCTTGTATCCACGCGCATCACATCGTAGCTGGCAGCGCAGGTGGTGTTGCTGGAACTTTCCCAAAAAAGAATCGTGCCAAGATTAGCCGGTTCGGCCACCGCGCCTTTGGCAGCAACGGTGCTGGCAGCTGGTTGCGCGGCACCGGGAATCGGGTTGATGAACAGCTGGCTCGTTTGTCCCGCGCCAAATGAAAATAGAAACACGATGAGGTAATCCGTGTTGACGGCGAGACTGTTCGTCGCCCAACTGACCGAACCGCCGAGGCTTTGAACGCCAAGATTGTAATGCGTGGAATCTGCTCCTTGCCGCGCGTGAAGCGTGACCGGGTCATTGGCGGACGGATTGGCGGGATAACTTCCGCCGGCGACTGCGGGAATCAACTCGCACAAAATTTCATCGGCCGTTGTCGGGTTCGTGACCACGTTCATCAGGAACGAGCAATAGGCCGAGCCATTGGTGAACTGCGCGCCGAGGCTGCGATAATACGTCCGTGAGCTGTTGCCCGCCTTGAAAATTTGCAGATGTGCGGGCGGGTTAACCGAATTCGTTAGGCCGCCCAGCGCGGGAGAGGTTGTGCCCGTGAGATCGTTCAGATAAATGCCAATGGCCGATGTGGACGCGGACGCTGCCGCGCCGTTGGCGGCTAGCAGCCACGGGCTTCTTCCTGCTACCGGCGTGGAGGCAGCCGCAGCGTAATCCTGTCCGTCCTGCATCAGCGCGCCGGTGGCTGGAATCCCCAGCAGGCAGAACAGTGCGCTGAACGAGAAAATGAAGGATTCAACTCGCATCAAGGCTGATTGGTGGCGCGGATTTTTTCTGTTGCGAACAGCGCAGCCTGAACTTGAAGTGAAGCGAGCATGGCCTTGCCGTCGTGCGCGATGCCGGGGACTTCCACTTTGCGCCAATTGAATTGCCAGCCGTTGGTCTGCGCGAGCTGTCGCGCGTATGCAAAGCAGTTGCGTCCGCGTTCAAGGCGGAATTTTCCCTGAAGCTCGGCGGCAGCCGAACGGTCGAGCTCGAAATGTTGCGGGTCGTTGTCATTCAGGCCGAGGCATAGCGTCAGCGGCGCAGAAAAATAACGCCGCAACGCTGCGTCGTCGCTCAAATCTTTTGGCAAACCACCAAAGCCGTAACCGAATTTCCAGTCGCGACGCGGAAACAGATCCGAGCCGGGATTGCAGGCGACGATGCGCTTGGCCTCCATGGGATAAAGCGCTGCGAGCCGCATGAGAAATTGTCCGCCGCCGGAATGGCCGATGAAAAAATAATCCAACGCGGGTTTGTTTTCGCGTTCGCGAACCGCTTGGATGATCCCCGGCAGTCGGGCAAAGCTCCAGTTGGTGCGCGGCTGGACCACGCCTTTTTTCAACACGCCGCCACGTTGGTATTCTTCGTTGTCATACTGGTTCGTGCTGAACAACGGTGCAGCGATGATGACGTTGCAGTGATCCGCCAGCGCAACCGAATTGCTGCAATATACGTCAGCGTTCCGCAACAGGCCGTGAAATACCACGACCAGCGGACCGTCGCGGTAGGCTGCCGGCTTGTAAGTGAAAACCGTGAGCGCGTTGGTGCCGTCGCCAATCTGCATCTGGCTCATGCCTGTGGGAATCGGCGCGGCGCTTGCCAAGCTGGCGAGAAAAAGCGCGGCGGCAAAATAGTATGATTTGATGTTAAGCGATTTCATTTTTTACCCGTTCGCAGATGTTTGCCGAAAGTGTTTATTCAAAGTTTCTGCCGTCACTTCCTTTTCCCAGCGGCTGATGGCGACGGTGGCGACGCCGTTGCCGATGAGGTTGGTGAATGAGCGGCATTGGCTCATCAACCGGTCAATGCCTACCAACAGCGCAAGCGATTCAATCGGCACGCTGGGCACGGCGGCGAGCGTCGCAGCGAGACAGATGAAACCCGCGCCGGTCACGCCGCTTGAGCCTTTCGAGGTGATCATCGCCACGACCAGCAGGCTGATTTGGTGCGATAAATCCATTGGGGTGTTGGTGGCTTGTGCGAGGAAAACCGCCGCCATCGCCATGTAAATGTTCGTGCCGTCGAGATTGAAACTGTAGCCGGTCGGGATGACGAGACCGACGGTGGATTCCGCGCAGCCAAGCCGTTTCATCTTTTGAATCAGGCCGGGCATGGCGGTTTCTGATGAACTTGTGCCCAACACCAAAATTAATTCCTCCTTGATGAAGGCCAAGAACTGGAAAATAGAAAATCCGCTGAACCACGCGATGGCACCCAAGACCAGCACGACAAATAAAATTGCGGTGAGATAAAATCCGGCGATCAATTGAAACAGAAAGCTCAGCGAACGGACGCCGTTGCTGCCGACAGTGAAGGCCATCGCCCCGAAGACGCCGATGGGCGCAAACAGCACGACAATCTTCATGATACCAAAAAAAATCTGTGCGCCGGTCTCGATGGCGTGCAGCACGGGTTTGCCGCGCTCGCCCATTCCTTGAATGGCAAAAGCGACCAGCGCAGCCAAGAACAGCACCTGCAACAGATCGCCGGAGACAAACGCACCAAAAAAAGTTTTGGGAATAAGGTTCATCAGAAAATCCACCGTGTTCAAGGCATGCGCATTGGTCGCGTAGTTTTTGGTGAGGTTGGGATCGAGCGTAGCCGGGTCAATGTTGAAGCCTGCGCCGGGTTTGAGCACATTCACTACCACGAGGCCGATGATCAGTGCGAGCGTGGAGACGACTTCAAAATAGAGCAGGGTCTTACCGCCGACACGGCCAAGTTTTTTGAGGTCGCCCATCGAGGCGATGCCGTGGACGACGGTGCAGAAAATTATTGGCGCGATCAGCAGCTTCACCAGATTGATGAAAGCGTCGCCCAGCGGCTTCAGCTTGACACCCATTTCTGGACAGAAAAAACCAAAGGCGATGCCAGCCAGCAGAGCGGCCAATACCCAAACATAAAGCTGCTGGTGGAGGCGTTGAGATTTCATCGGCGGAGCGGTTCCATTTCAAGGCGCGCTGGTTTTACAGCCGCGATAATACGTGGTGACGCTGGAACATCAACTCTTGAGGCAGAGTGAAGTTGAGTTTTGAAAATAATTCTTCCTGCGAATGAATTTCGCTCCGCCACTCCTCGTGGGCGACCTCGTCGGGATGTAAGTGGCGACGATAAAGGTCCAGCCGTTTTTCCTGATTGAAGCGGAGGGGACTTCTTTTCTCAGTGGGCTTGTTGTTGAGTCCTTGCTTTTCCGACTCCGAGCCATGACGCCATACCGACTGACACAGTTCCAGCATGGTTTTTATCCACTCATGGATGAATGAATACGTCAGCGGGTTGGGACTCAGGTTTTTCGACATGGGCCACATGGATGAATGTTTTTGCCCGGGCGATTTGGAAATACGATTCCAGCATAGCGCGGTGGAAGGAATCTAGCTGGCTTCGGAAAATCCGAAATAGTGTCTTTGTGCTATATTTAAAACTTGGCGAACCACGGATTTGACAGCGGCACAGGCATGCCGCGGCTCGCATCGTATAACGATGCTCCCAACAGCTGAAAATTTTGAGGGGTTTGATGCTTGATTCCGCCGCCGCCAGTCTTGGCCCTCCGCTCCGCTGTGAACTCCGATTCGGACATAATTCAGGTTTCAGTTTCACATTTCCTAGTTCGTTTTGCATACTCCGCGCCGTGGTCGACAAAAAAAGGGAGCCCTCACGCTTCGCCGCCCAGTTCGCGCGGCACGCGTCCGCGTTTGCTTACGTCCTGCGCGAAGTCCTGCCGGTAATTTTAACAACCGGGCGGCGGCCAGTGATTTTTTCTCGCTTCATCGGTATGGGTGACATCATCTGCACCATACCTGCCACGCGCGAACTGATGAAGCGGCATCCCGGCGCGACGTTTATTTACAACTGTCATCAGGATTTTGCCGCCGTGCCAGGCATTGCCGCCGTTGCGGCTCGGGTGACTTCATTTCCAGATGTGGGGTTGGTTGGACACTGGTATCGATTTTTGCTCGGCGGCTTTTACCATTTTGCGCATGGTGATGATATACCTGGCCAAGCCGCGCAGGAGCCAATGGTCATGGAGTTTTGTCGTCAATTCTCAGTGTCGGTCACGGATGAACATCCGTTGCTCGAGGCAACTTTCGCGGCGCGCGCGAATGCCATTGCATTGCTGGCAGGGGAAAAATTGAATGCAGACCAACTTGTCATCATCCATTGTGGTCCAAGCTGGACCGTGAAGGAATGGCCTCAGGAACATTGGGCAAAACTGGTGGCGCTACTGCGTGAACGCGGCTTCACAAATATCGCTCAGGTGGGAGTGGGCCGCTATCTCACGGTCGGAAGCGTCGCTGTCACTCCGGTTCCGGGCGCGGTGTCGCTGCTGGACAAACTTTCAGTGGAAGAATGTATCGCGGTCATCGCCCAAGCAAAATTATTTGTCGGCATTGACTCCGGGTTGCTGCACCTTGCCGCCGCCACGCGCACGGCTTCGGTGGCCGTTTGGGGGCCGACGGATCCGCGACTGTTTTATGCCGAGAAATTTCGCGGCGGATTTTTGCGCGCCAACGTGGATTGCGCCGGCTGCGAACACCTAAAGCCGCGCACGCATTGGTTTGCAAATTGTCCGTTCGAAATAAAGTGCATGAAAGCAATCGCGCCAGAGGACGTCTTGCAAGTCTGTTTGAAAACGCTGGGCCAGCGGGCGGATTAATTGGCGGCTGTGGCCACCCCGCGCTTTTTGCTTGGCGCACTGTTATTATCGGCGAAAATAGATTTGATTCCGAGTTACTATGTCACTCAAGCATCTTGTTCCAAAAAAATTGCGCGGGCCCGTCAACCGGTGCCGCCTTCAAGCATTGGCGGTTGTAAAAAAAACCGGGCATGCGTTGGGTCTGGGGAAACTTATCTGGCAGAACGCGCTCCCATCCGAAGTTGGATTTTGGGAGGACTATCTGAAGAGCCACGGCAAATCTTGCAACGCTGAGGTGGAGTTTCAATTTCGCACAGATTCGCAGGCGGCCATGCAGCCCTGGCTGTGCGAATTGCTCGAGTGCCCCGCCGGCGCGCCCGTGCGCGTGCTCGATGTAGGTGCCGGACCGTTGACGTGGGTGGGGAAAAAATGGCCGGGTCACACGGTGGAAATCATAGCGATTGATCCGTTGGCTGACGCTTACAATCAAATCATGCAGCAGCACAGCATCGCCCCGCCTGTTCGCACGCAAAAAGGCGACGGCGAAGAAATTGTGAAAATGTTCGGGCGCGACCAGTTCGATCTGGCGTTCGCGCGCAACTGCCTCGATCACGCCTACGATGCCATGCTCGCCGTGACGAGCATGATCGAGGCAACCAAGCCCGGTGGAATTATTTTTCTCTGGCACAACGAGGACGAAGCCGAACAGTTGCACTACGATGGCCTACACCAGTGGAATTTT
Organism: uncultured Verrucomicrobia subdivision 3 bacterium; assembly: GCA_903847285.1. Next base: position 57,481 of record CAINDH010000132.1, read on the forward strand.
CGCCTGCAAAACAATGAGCTGCTCGTCTGGAAAGGCGGGCGGGTATTGAACGTCAACCAGTCATTTGGAGCACGACTACAAGTCATCCGGTGCGCACGTATTGACGGGATGATTCAAGCCGTCTATCGCAAAGTGAAATAACTTTCGGCCGAAACCCTTGTCCACCTTGCGCGTTCTTGTCGTCACCAATCTTTATCCTCCGCAGCACGTCGGCGGATATGAACTGGGTTGCCGTGACGTGGTGGAAAAACTTCGCGCTCGCGCTCATACTGTGCATGTGCTTACGAGCAGCTTCCGCAATGGCAAAACGGAAAATCCGGCGGAGGAAAAAAACGTGGAGCGCACGCTGCAATTCAGGGGCGCGGCAGAAGATCTGTGGCCTGACAAAAAAACTGAGTGCCGCAAGTTCGTGACAGCGGTGAAATCATTTTCGCCCGACGTGGTTTATTTTTGGAATCAGGCAGGTCTATCACTTTGGCTGCCGTTTGCGGCGCACTGGCACGGCTGCCGCATGGCGTTTTTTTTGTCGGATACTAATTTTGTTTCGTGGCGCGTCGGCGCGTGGCTACTTGAGGCGTCGCGTAAAATTCCGTTGGTGCGCGCGCTGTTTGGAAAAACGTTTCTCGTGTGCGGCTGGCCAGTGGTGGAGAACCGGACGTGTCATTTTTGTAGCGACTTCATCCGGCAAACGGCGGTGAAAAGCAGCGTTGCGTTTGCGCCACGCAATTCCATCGTGGCGCACTGGGGGATCGAGCCGGCGGAATTTATTGCGGCCCCGCGTCCACGTTGGCCGGTAAAAAAACTGCTCTACGCCGGGCAGATGATTCCACAAAAAGGCATCCATACGGCCATCGCCGCGCTTGGCTTGTTGGCTCAGCAAAAAGATTTTTCCGGCCTCACACTCTCCATAGCCGGCGGCGGGATGCGTCCGGACTACGAACAAAAATTGCGCGAGCTCGTGGCGCAGCTGGGTATCGCTGGCAAAATAAATTTTCTTGGTCGAATCCCCCGTGCCGAGCTTTCACGCGTATATGCAGAGCATGACGTTTTGATTTTCCCGTCCGAGTGGGACGAGCCCTTTGCCATCACGCCGTTGGAGGCCATTGCGAGCGGGCTGAATGTGGTTGGCACTACAACGGGCGGCAGCGGCGAGCTGTTCCGTAACCGCGAGACGGCGATGACCTTCGCGGCGGGCGACGCGGCGGATTGTGCGAGAGCCATTCGCGAGTTGTGCGCCGACCAGGAGCTATCTGAAAAAATTTCCTTCAACGCTCGCCTTGAAGTCCGCAGCGCACACACGTTGGATGCGATGGTGGACAAGATTGAGCAAAGTCTGCTAGTGGAGTGCAGAGAAACGTAGGGCTTGTCGCTTCGCGAGTCGTTGTAAATCAGAAACGCGCTTGCTGGCCAGCGTCGGAGCTAGCCAAACTTTATAATTTCAGCTTCCGGAAAATCGTTTCAGGGATCAGTTTTATGATGAGCATGATCCAGCGCCAGAACCACGGCGTGTAAATCACAGACTTGCCATTTTCCGCCGCGCGCACGATGTCGCCTGCGACTTTTTCTGGCGTCGCCATCAACAAGCCTTTTTTCAGATGTGCGGTCATCGGCGTGTCCACGAAGCCGGGCTTCACGGTCAGCACGTTCACGCCGTGTGGGTGCAACCGATTGCGCAGGCCCTGTAAAAAAGCTGTTAATCCGGCTTTCGTGGAGCCGTAGATGTAATTGCTCTGCCGGCCGCGATCGCCGGCCACGGACGAAATTGCGATGATGCTGCCGGATTTTTGCGCTTCAAAAAAATTTCCGAGGTGCGTGAGAAACGAAATCGCGCCTAATAGGTTCGTTCGGAATTCCGCCTCGGTCAGCGCGAAATCTTTCTCACATCCTTGCTGATCGCCGAGTGAGCCGTGGCAAAGAAATGCAGCGTCCAGTCCGCCGAGCGTTTTCGCGGCGTGTGCGATGGCAGCGGCGTGTGCGGGAAAATCATCGAAGTTGATGATGCCAGTCGTGACGTTTACGCCGTGTCGTGTTTTTAAATCGGCGGCGACAAGATTTAATTTCGACTCCGAGCGTCCAAGCAGGAACAGTTGCGCGCCCTGTTGTGCCAGTCGCGCGGCGATGGCCTGCGCAATGGCCGAGGTTGCACCGATGATGAGGACTTTTTTCATAAATTGTTTTGCGCCACGCGCCGCCAGAAGCTAGACGAGAACGCGGGGTCAATGAATGCGCGGAATTTTTCCGCGTTCGGATACGTCTGAAAAAAACATTCCGCTGGCATCCGCGCATCTTTCGCAGGATAGAATCGTCCGCCAGCCGCTAGCACTACGCGATCAAGCTCGCGGAAAAGCTCCAGCGTGCGTGCGCCCTGATTGGCAAAATCCAGCGCGAGCGTCACGCCGGGGAACGGAAACGACATCAGTCCGGGCGACGCCAGCGCACCAAACATTTTCAGCACGGCGAGGAATGATCCCTGTCCGGAACGCGCGATACGCTCGAAAATTTCGCGGATGGCGGACGCGTCCGAAGTCTGCGGCACAACGAATTGATACTGAAAAAACCCGCGCCGGCCGTAGATGCGGTTCCAGTGGTGGACACCGTCGAGCGGATAAAAAAACGGCTCATAGTGCTGCGCCGAATGCGTAGTTCGACCGAGAACTTGCGTGTAGTAAAGTGTGTTAAACGCTTTTACGGACAAGTGGTTCAGCGCGGTGGCGGGGAAATCTATCGGCACGCCCAGCTTCGGTGGACGATGCGCCGTGAGTGGGCCGGCAGCGGCATGATTACCGCGCATGAAAAGTCCGCGCCCCAGATTTTTTCCGCTCGCGAGGCAGTCCACCCACGCAACCGTGTGTTCAAAATCTGTGTCGGACGCGTCGGAAATCTCAAAAAATTCATCAAGGCCGCCGAACTTGATTGTCTCTGTCTCAATCAATGCGCTCGAAATTTTTCGCAGCGAAAATTCCGCCCAAGTGATGAGGCCGGTGAGGCCGAGTCCGCCAATCGTCGCAGCGAATAAATCGGAGTTTTCCGTGGGTGAACAAATTCGCCGGCTGCCATCCGAACGTAGCAATTCAAAACAGCGGACGTGCCGGCCAAAGGTTCCGGCGCGGTGATGGTTTTTCCCGTGGACATCGTTTGCAATCGCGCCGCCGACGGTGATGAATTTGGTTCCCGGCGTCATCGGCAGAAACCAGCCGCGCGGCACGGCGAATTTCAAAATAGCATCAAGGCTAGCACCGGTTTCGCAACGTAGCACACCGGTTTGCGAATTGAAATCGAGTAGGTGATTCATCGCGGGCGTGGGCATCAGCACGCCGTTATCATTGAGTCCGCAATCGCCGTAGCTGCGACCAAGCCCGCGCGCCAGAATTTTTTTGCCGCCAGAATCAGGCAGCGAATCGCTGCTCCAGACGATGGGCAGCAGGCGTGATTTGCTGGCGGGGAAGCGTCCCCAGCTCTCGACGGATTGGAGCGCGTTGGTCATTTGGGGCCGGCGCAGAAACCGATGACGGCGATGAGCGCGGCGACTAGCCAGCTTTGCTTGTCGCGCAGCGCGAAGAGAATTGGGTCGTCATGCAGATGGCCGCGATGCGCGAGCAGCCACACGCGGCTGATCCAATAGAACAATACCGGGCACGCGAGCCAAAGAAATTGTGGCGTGTGATACAACGCGGTGACGCTGGGATGCGTGATATACATAGCCAGCACCAGCACCGAAAGATAACCGCTGCCCACGCCCATGCTGCTGACGAGTTCTGTGTCGCCGCTGACGTAGGCGCGGCCTTTTACTTTGGCGTCAGGCTGACCGCGCAGCAGGCGCAGTTCGGTGAATCGTTTCGCGAACGCTAGACTCAAAAAGGCGAACAATGAAAACATCAGCAGCCAGTCGGATACCAAAACATCTGCGACCACGCCGCCCGCAAGCACGCGGATGCCATAAAGTCCGGCTAGCACCAGCACGTCGAGCAATTCGACTTGTTTCAAGCGCAGCGAATACAACAACGTGAGCAGATAATAAATTCCAAACACCGCTGCGAAATTTTTGCCAACAAACAATGCCAGTCCAACGGCGATTGCCAGCAGCAGTGGCGCGAGCAGCAGGCCGGCAATGAGAGGAATTTTTCCAGCGGCGAACGGGCGGAATTTTTTTGAGTGATGATGCCGGTCCGCCTCCAAATCCAGCAAATCGTTGAGCAGATACACGCTCGATGCACCGATGCTGAACACCGCGATGCCGAGCAGCACGGGGATCAATTTTTCCGGCTCCATCCACTTGTGAGCGCCCATCAATGGAATGAGCAGTAGCAGGTTTTTTGACCACTGATGCACGCGCAATGCCTTGGCCCAGTCTTTCATCGAAGCATTGGGGGATGGGAAAACGTGCGCGACTTTGGTGGTGGCGGCGGCACGATCCACCAAGTTTTTATCAGAACTGACGACGATGGCCGCGTGCGCTGCCGCCCACACTGGCAAATCCGTGGCGCTGTTGCCGGCGTAATCAAATTTCTTTTCGCCATATTTTTGAACGAGCGCGGCGGTTTTATTTTTCCCGGAGAGATTGTTCTGGCCGTCGCTGGCATGGATGTCGTCGAACAGATTCAGCCGCGACTGGATGGCATCCGCTATTTTTTTGTCGGCGGCGGTGGTAAGGATGAGCTTGCGGCCGCGAGTTTTTTCCGCATGGAGAAATTCGAGCAAGGCGTGATGCAGTGGCCAGGAATAGATATTCAAGGCCAAGCGCTCGCCGATTTGCCGCTTCAAATTCGCACGGCCACCGAGCAGCCAGAACGGCGCGAGCAGGGCGACGAGCGGATTTTTTTTCAGCAGCAGGCAGAACGTTTCCGTAAGTGAATCCGACCGGAGCAAGGTGCCATCGAGGTCAACGCAGAGTGGAATTTTTTCGTCAGAGTTCACGCGAATGCAATTTCATTCATCATCCCCAACGCGAAACTTCAAAGCAAGCCGAACGGTGGCAGCACTGGGCGCGCCGATTCCTTGTTCACAGCCGTTGCCGCTACCCGTTGAAACACGACTGCTGGAAGCCACTGCTGTGTAGATTCTACTTGTGCGCTTGACGCTCGCGCATGGCTCTACAAGCATGTGTGATGACCGTGAGTGAAAATTTAGCGCCGTCGCGCCCACCAAAACTATATTGCTGGCTGTTAGGAATACTTGTCGTGGCCTGCGTTGCCCTGCGGGCCGCGTTGTCAGCGGCCACAGATTTTTCTGTCGGCGATGCGTTTATCACGTTCCGGTTCGCGGAACAGTTTGCGGCCGGTCACGGGCTGGTGTTCAACGCCGGCGAATGTGTCGGCGGCAACACCAGCGTGCTGCACTCGCTGCTTCTGGGGCTGGGCGCCTGCACGGGCGCGAGCGTGCCTCTGGTGGCGCATATCGAGGGCATTGTGTTCGATATGGGTGCGCTGTTTTTTCTTTGGAATATTTTGCGCGGGCCGGCGGGGCTGCGTTCGCCGGGGCTGCACTTATTTGTGCTCGCGGTGATTTTTCTATGCCCGCTGCTGTTCTGGTATTCCGTCAGCGGGCTGGAGACGTCGCTGTATCTGCTGCTGATTTTTTTCCTGTTCGACCGCACGCTGAAACGGATTGACTGGCAATGGTTTCTCGCGGTGGCGTTGCTGTTTTTTTGCCGGCCAGACGGCCTCATCGCGGTCATCGCGGCGCTGGCGTGCCTGCTGTTCACCCATAAAAAAATCCCGTGGGCGGCGCTGGTCGGGACATTTTTCATCGGCCTCGCATATTTGGGCTACAATTATTTTCTATATCACACCGCAATTCCTCCAACGGTTCAGGCGAAAAGTCTCGCCTATCACTGCACTGTCCGAGAGAACGCCTTCTATATTTCCAGCCGCTTCTTTTTTCGCCAGCCGTGGCTGTTTTATACGTTTCTGGGCGTCTTGGTGGCGGCGCTGGGTTGGCGTTGGAAAATGCCGGTGGTGCGGCTGTTGGGGATTGCGGCGTTCGGCTACCTGTTTTTCCTGCTGTTCGCGCCGATGCTGCGGTCGTGGTATTGCGCCCCGTTTCTGACTTTGGGTGGCGGCACCATCCTGCTCGCCTTGGGCGGGGTGGTTGAAAAACTCAATTATCGCCGGTTAAATTATTTTTTGGCGGGACTGCTGGCCGTTTACCTCGCCGCTAGTTTTTATGGGGACAAACTTTTGTTTCAGGAATGTCGCAATTGGCGGGCGCGGATCCGCAATTCAACGGAGAGGGAGGGGGAATGGTTCAAGGCCAACACCCCACCGGACGCGCGGGTGCTGCTCGAGTGCGCGGAAATAGGCTGGTTTTCTAAACGGCGTATCGCGGATTGGCCCGGGCTAGTCTCGCCGCAGGTTATGGCAATGGTGAAGGCAAACCGGAAAGTTGGTTTCTTTGAAATCGCCAACAAGCTGCGCATGGACTACGTAATCATTCATCAGGGCTGGAACGCGGTGGATGATACGAATGTGCCGCCGAACTTTGAATTGATGACGACGTTTCACATGGCCCAATCTGGTGGAGAGATGGGAGCGATTGGCTGGACAGATTTGATTTACCAGCGAAAAGGCGACTGATGGTATCAAAGCTGTGCGGTCTGCACTTCCAGCAATGTGCCGTATTTGGCGATTTGCTCGGCGGTGGCGGCGATGACTTGCGCCGGCGTAATCATGTCCATGCACTTGCGGTCAAAGTCGCACGGGTTGCGTAGCCAGCACGGGGCGCAACGCACCTGTGAATAAAGATTTTTGTTGGCCACATAGCCGATTTGCGTCGGCTTGATTCGGCCACCATAAATAATGACGCTGCGGCAATCCACCGCCCGCGCCAGATGCATCAAAAAGCCTTCCAGGCCGACGAACACGAGGGAGTTTGCCAGAATGGCCCCAGATTCCCGGAGCGTAGTTTTACCGCGCAAATCCATTGCGCCTTCCAACTTGGGATCGCTCGCGGCACCGAGCTGGATGACCTGCACATCCGCGCGCAACTCGGAGCAGACTTCTTGAAACCGTTCCGGATACCATTCCTTGTTACGCATCGGGAACGGCGCGGCCATGGCGGAAGTTTGCATGACCACCTGATTTTGGGCGAGTTTGCCGGCCGTGAATTCCGCGTTGGTTAAAAACAAATATGGCCGCAACTCCACCGGGCCGCTGATCTTTGCAAGCCGGCACAACTTAATCAGGACGTTCTCAGTGAGCGGCTCATCGCGATCCGTCATCGGATCATAGGTAGCGTAACCCATCCGCAGCAACGGCAGTCCCAGACAACCCCAGCGGTTCAGACGTTCGTTTTCGGTGTGGATGATGAGCTTGTCCACATCGGAATTATTATGAAAAAGCCCTGGCCGGCGAGTGGTCATAGCCACATTGCGCACGCCGCGTTTTCTTAACTCACGAAAAACGGTGGTGCACATCAGGTCGTCGCCGATACCGCCAGTGCCGATGAAGAAACGGCCGGGAAAACCAAGCCGCGCGCGGTTGAAGATTCCGGCGAACGGTGAAATCAATTTTACGGGAATGCTAGTGCCTTCAGCCATCGGGCTGAATCATCCGGTTCGGCGGGGAAAAATTCAACGCTATTTTAGCCCGTCGCCGCGTAGCTTGATGACGCCCACGAATAGGGTCGCGATCTGGATGGTTTCGCTGAACTGGAAATGGCGCAGCAGTTCCGCCCGGTTTTCAGGCGTCGTGTCATGGCACGCGAGGATGGTTCCGTCCGTCACGAGCTTGAGCAATGCGGATGCGTTGGCTCGGATCTCCGTCGGATCGTGCAACGTGTCGCAGAAGATGAAGCGGTATTTCTGCGCGGGCAACACGGACTTGAAATCGCCCGTCACAATCTGGACGAGTGGTTCGACGCCCATCCGCCGCAGATTAGCCCTGAGCTGCCCGACCACTCCGTCCGGATGAGCCACCACCGGACGGATTTCTTCCTCGTAAGTTTTGCGGTCGCACGCGCCCATCGGGGTCGTTGATTCCGGTGGATAAAAAAAACCGGTTCTTCCGTCCGGCAGCTCGCGGTAGTTGGCTGGACCTGGATTCAGGTCGCAGGCGGTGAAGCTCTTCTTGATGCCGCTCGCAAGAATTCCCTTGGCCAGACAGGTTGCCGAGAGGCCGAGCCAGGAACCGATTTCCAGCATGGGAGATTCGGCCATCGCCCCCAGCGCGAAAAGCGCCTGCAACTCTTCCGGCCACAACTGTCCTTTGACGGTGCGGATTTCCGCCGGCACTTGCACCCGCGAAAACTGCCACTTGAGCTGCGTAAGTGTTTTGAATTCGCCCGCGGCCAGCGGCGGTAATCGGCGAATCGTCGCGCGAATCAATGGCCCCACAATTTTCTTGGTCAATTCCTTGGCTTTGCTCATGAGTCTAAAAATTTTATTGTCAATTACGTCGCCGGTAAAATCTTATCCCTGCCGGAGTTTCACGCCGCCGATCCTCGGCTGCACCAGCGACACGCCAAAGTTTTGATCAATCGTGATCACGGGATAACCCGCCGCCCGCAGCTCGTCCACGAAACGCGGCACGCCCATGTCAGCGCGGGCGATGCTCGTGTCCGGCTTCAAATCCCAGATCGTGTCATGAAAAACCACCACGCTGAATTCGCTCATGTGCGGCAGGAATAATTCCCAGTCCGCCTTCACCCCCTCGTAGCTGTGGTCACCGTCAATGAAGATGAGATCAATTTTTTTATTCCAGCCTTTCGCGGCCTCGGTGGAAGTTTTGCGGACAATCTCCACCCATTCCGTCACGCCGGCTTTTTGTAGATGTTCGTTGATGATGGCGAAGGAATCCACGGAGGCCGTGTCATTCCAAGTCGTCACGCTGTGCGGGTCAATCGCGTAAAGTTTTCCAAAGCCGTTCCGGCGCAGCGCAAGACCGACGGTGCAGGCGGACTTGCCGCGCGCCGAGCCGATCTCGACGCACACCTTCGGCTTGATGGAGCGCGCCAAGCCGTAAAGCACCCACGCGGAATCGCCTAGGCCGGACTGGAAATCAAACGTCTCGACATGAAATTCGCGCGAGCGCAGTTGCGAAAAACGGCCAAAGATTTTTTTAAGCTGGTTAATCATAGGTGGAAATTATTTTTGTATTGAGTCCAGATGCCATTGCCAGTCGCTCCGGAGCCGCACGCCGGCGCCGGGCACATTGATGTAGCCGGGCGTCTTCGGCCCCATGACGACTTCGAGTTGCCCGGCCTCGGGAATGTAGTCCAAACCGAACGCGTCGCCGGAGCGGCAACCCACGCTGAAATTGTAAAGTCCCGGCGCGAGCGGCAGTTCGCCCACGGTCACGTCCACGAAGGTCGTCGAATTCTTTTTAACATCAGGTCGGTAGCCGGTTTGAAAATCCGTGTCATAGGTGACCAGCCGGATGCCTTCCAGATTTGAAAAGCCGATGCCGATGGCCACGTCATGCACGTCGTCGCGCGTGGAGAAATGCACGCGGATGGAAAATTTTTCACCGTGCTGCATCGGCAAGCCGGTGAGCCACTCCACTTTTTCCAACTTCAGCCGCCGCCCCGCGTCGCCCTGACGCTTGGCCTCGGAAAGATCCACAACGGAAGCGAGCGTCTCGGTATTGTTGGTGAGATACTCGTCCACGATCGCGCGCGCGCCACCGATTTTCACGACGCTGCCTTTCTGCATCCAGATGCCTGTTTTACAAAGCGACGCCACCGCGCCCATGTTGTGGCTAACGAATAAAACGGTGCGCCCGCCTTTGCTCACGTCCTGCATTTTGCCGAGACATTTTTTTTGGAACGACGCATCGCCCACCGCCAGCACTTCGTCCACGATCAGAATTTCCGGTTCCAAGTGCGCGGCCACCGCGAAGGCGAGGCGCACATACATCCCGCTGGAATAACGCTTCACCGGCGTGTCGAGAAACCGTTCCACTTCGGCGAACGCTACGATGTCGTCAAACTTGCGCGTAATCTCCGCCTTGCCCATGCCGAGGATAGCGCCGTTCAAAAAAATATTTTCGCGCCCGGTGAGCTCGGGGTGAAAGCCCGTGCCGACTTCGAGCAGGCTCGCGACGCGCCCGCGCAGGCGGATTTTCCCGGTGGTCGGCTCGGTGATACGGCTCAGCAATTTCAGCAGCGTGCTTTTGCCCGCGCCATTACGCCCGATGATGCCCACGACATCGCCCTGCTGGATTTGAAATGAAACATCCTTGAGCGCCCAGAATTCCTCCACCGATTTTAGGTTTTGGTTTTTGGATTTTAGATTAAAGATACCTTTCGCGCCGTCGGCGATGACATCGCGCAACGCTTTGTAACGGCGGCCTGATTGCTGGTGCTGCAGCAAATATTTTTTGCCGACATTTTCAACGATGATGGCGGGATGGCTCATTGAAATTATTTCCCCGCTTTCGCCACCATTTTTTCCAGCTCCAACAGCCGGAGGTTCATGCTGTTCAGAATCAGTCCAAGGCCGAGCGAGAAAAACGCCAGCAGCACCAGCGACGCCGCGAGGATGGCGCTCGGCACACGATGGACGAAATGATTCGGGTCCGTGACAAAATCATAGACCGGTAGCGAGCCGATGGCCATGCCCAGCAAAAATAAAACCAGTCCTAGGCCGCCGAAAAAAGTCAGCGGCTTGTAGGACTTCAAAATCAAGAAGAGCCGCAGGAGCACGCGGAGACCGTCGGAAAAAGTATTCAGCTTGGAGAAACTCCCAGCGGGCCGCGAGCGATACGGCGAAGGAATTTCTCGGATGACTTGTCCGCGATACAATGCCTGTAACGTCAATTCCGTCTCTACGTCAAAGCCGCGCACGGTGATGGGAATCTGGCGCATGGATTCGCGCGTGAAGGCGCGGTAGCCGGAAAAAATGTCCGAGACGCTAGCGCTTGCCCACCAGTTGATGATGCCGCAGACGAGCCGGTTGCCTGCGACGTGCAGCGGGCGGAAAGAATCGTCGTCGTGATTGGTGAGCCGTGTGGCCACGGTCATGTCGGCATCTCCGCGCAAAATGGGTTCCAATAATTTGTGGACGTGGCTGGCTTCGTAGGTATCGTCGCCGTCCACCATCACAAGAATGTCCTCTTCCAACTGCTCAAACATGGCGGCGACTACGTAGCCTTTACCCTGCCGTTTTTCGCGGCGGACAATCGCACCGGCTTTTGCGGCCAACGCCGCCGTGCCATCCGTGCAATTATTGTCATAGACGTAAATCTTCGCCGCCGGCAGTTCGCGCCGGAAATCAGCGATGACTTTGCCGATGGTCAACGCCTCCTGATAACAGGGGATGGCCACGGCAATGCTTGGTTTGGCCGGAATGGGTTCAGCCATAATTTAATCGCGCCGATGCTGGCGGAAAAATCTGGCGCAGACCAGCGCATTGTTCCGATGTCGCGTCACTTGGCATCGGTGCGTTCAAAGACAAAAAAATTGTTCAGGCCGAGCTGGAAGGTTTTCTGGCGCAGCAGGCGGAACTTCGGCGCCGGGAAAATGTTTTCCGTTTGCGCCACTTCGTAGCCGTGATGTTCTTCGAGCGACATCCCGTCCACGAGCCGGAGAAATTTCAGCACGGCGAGAATGTGGTCCACCGCCGGCGACGGCACGGTGATGAGCAGCTTGCCGCCAGGCTTGAGAAATGTTTCACAGCCTGCGCGCAATGCGTCGTAGGCAGCTGGCGGAAAATGTTCCAGCACAGCGAGCATCGTGATGGCATCAAACGGAGGCGATCCGGGCGGCACCGCCTCCGGAAAAAATCCCGGCAACAGGCGGCAGCCATTGACTGTGATCGGTGCGGACAACGTGGGATCTACGCCGAGGCTGCCCGCGCCAACGTTTGCGCCAAGCGCAGCGAACAATGCGCCGTCTGCACTGCCGATGTCCAGGATGCGCGCGCCGGGGGCGAGTTCGGCGGAGACTTTGCGGATGCGCCAGCGTTGAAGAAAACGGTCGGTGGATTTCATGGCTGCGCAGCGGAATTTTCTTTCAAGGCCGGCGGCTGGCGCGTGGTGGTTTTCAGCCCCAGCACGCTCATGAAAAAGCTGGCGAACACGGTCTGCACGCCCAGCACCAGCAGCGTCGTAGCGGGAATCAGGCGGCGGAGATTTTCCGGATAGCCCAGCACGCCGTAGCCCGCCTGCCGCCAGATCCACGCGGCGTGTGCGAGCAAGCCGAGGCCGGTCAACGCCACGAGCAGGCCAAACACAATGCCTTTTTCTAGTGTGAAAATTTTGAACAGCCGTGAAAATTTTTCATCGTTTGGCAGCAGGCCTTCGGCGATGGCGAACACTTTGCTGAAAAAAGAAAACGTCACGAGTTGGAAACCGATGACGGCCATCATGCTTGCGACAAGCAGCGAACCTACGTCCAGCACCGCGCCGGAAAAATGCTGCGGCACGACGGCCAGCGCGGTGGCGGCCAACGCTCCGAATGCGAACAGAAAAACTCCCGGCATCAAAAACAGCCAGCGCGGGCAGAACAGCAGCATGAAGCGCAGATGCCGCCAGCCGTCGCGCCACGGTTTCAAATGCGGCGGACGTGAGCGACCATCCTTGCGGAGCGTCACCGGCACTTCGGAAATTTTTAATCCTTTCAACGTCGCCGAGATGACCATCTCCGAGGCGAACTCCATGCCGGTGGTTTTCAAATCCATTTTGGCGAACGCCGTCTTGGTGAAGCCGCGCAGGCCGGAATGAAAATCGTGCGCGGGACATTTGAAAAATAATCGGCCGATGAAAGATAAAATGGGATTGCCGATCCAGCGGTTTTTCCACGGCATCGCGCCGGGAACAATCGTGCCGCCGCCGGCAGGCAGACGACAGCCCATCACCAGTTCGTCGCCGTTCTGAAATTTTCCCACGAAGCGGTCCGCCTCGCGGAAATCATAACTGTCGTCAGCGTCGCCCATCACGATCCATTCGCCGCGCGCCGCCTGCACGCCGCCGCGCAACGCGCTGCCGTAACCTTTTTGCGGAATCGGCACCACCCGCGCGCCAAGTTTTTCCGCGATGGCCTGTGAACCGTCGGTGCTGCCGTTGTCGGCGATGAGAATTTCTCCCGGCACGCCTGCGCGCGCGAGGCCGGCCTGCGCCGATTCAATGCACTTCGCGAGCGTCTCGGCCTCGTTCAGGCAGGGCATGAGGATGGTGAGTTTCATCGGATTCAGAAACCGCAGATTAAATTATCGTGTCAGCAGTGGCGAGCGAAGTTTTTCAAGGAAAGCGCACCAATTGCCATTTTTCAGCGGCGCGTCCGGCGCGCAGCTTCAACTGAAAATCCGCCACCGGCTCGGCGCCGGATTGTTGCCGCCAGTGGTCAGCACTGCCATCGCCCGGTTGCTCCAAATAATCCAGGCTGACGAGTGCGTATTGGACTTGGTTCTGGCGGATGGCGGCGGCGGAATCAGCGCGACTGATGTGAATAATCCGGCGCGAACCAAACGGCTGCCAGAGCGCGCCCTCCGGCTCGTCAAAGCCGATGAAGCCAAGGCGGCGCGTGTCCAGCGGCAATTGTTCCAGAACTGCGGCAAAACCAGCCGCCCGATTTCCGAAGACCGAATAAACCGCCCAGGCGCGTTGCAGTAACGGCTTTGCCGAATGTTCGGCATCGAAATGTTTCAGGACGGTGGTGGCCGGCCACAACGGACGTTGCGGCGCGATGATCACCAGCACGGTGGCGGCGGAAAAAATCAGCAGGGCCAGGATGCGTCCCGCTCCGCGCCGGAGTTGCGCGCCGGCATCCAGCAGCGGCAGGACGAGCAGGGGATACACCGGTAGAAAATATCGCGCCGGGCCGCTCGCGCCGGACTTCATCATGATCACCACCACGCCCAGCCAGAGGGACGCGAAGAAAATAAATTCGAACCGGAAAATTCCGTTGATGCCCGGCCAGTTATTGCTACGGAAATTTTTTAATTTCCAAATCAACAGCAGCAATAGCAATCCGCTCAAGCCGCAGCCCAGCCCGCCGAATTCCTCTGTCTGCAAGTCCGGTAATTTGTTTTCGGCGAGACCGGCCTCCATGTTCGCGTGCAGATCCTGCGACAGCTTTGCGGGCGTGATCCGCGTCATGAAACTTTCCCATTGATGGCCAAAGGGAAAAGCCGGCGGCACGAGGTTCGACGAGAAGAGCGACACCACGTTTGCGAAAAGGCGCAGCGTTTCCACCCGGCCGTTCATGGCCATGCCGCCGATGGTAGCCTGCTCCATTTTCAAACCGGTCCAGTCGTGGCAGGCGCGCCAGTTCATCACCGCCGTGGGTAGTAACGAGGCGGAAGCGGCGAATAAAATCAGCGCGAGCGTGGCGAGCGGGCGGCGCGGGAGAATTTTCCACGCGGGCAGAATGGCGATGGCCCACGGCAGCAGCAGCACGAGGTTGAATGCTTTCACCGCGGTCATCAGCGCCGCCGCGAGGCTGGCAATGCTCACATCGGAGAAATTTTTCGAGCGGCGGGCGCGCAGGGCAAATTCAAACGCCGTCAGGGTCAGCACCGCGCCGAACATATCATTCAAGATGCTGCCCGATTGCAGCACGTAGCCGTAGCCGCTGGGGAAAAGCCACATCCAGTGCCACGCCGCGCGCGGGCCCACGCCCAGCCGTGTGAGCACTGCGAAAATTCTTCCGGGCAGCAGCAAGAATGAAATTACGTTTAGCAGAAACACGAACCGGTCTGTGTGCAGGAATAAAAATTGCGGGGCAGTGAGCCATTCAAAACCGGCGGTGCGGGTGTTTAGCCGCTGAAAATCGGTGTGGATCCAATGCCAGCCGTTTTCCGCCAGCCAGTTCAGGACGCGGGGCGTGCGATACGCGAGCGCGTCAAAATTTACCGGGGCGTAGAGCGCGCCGCCCAAAAATGCCAGCGCGGTCAGGCTGAGAAAGCACAGCGGAAAAAGTCGCTTGAAACGGCGGCGGAATTTGGGCGGGTGAATCCGGGGAAAAAGTTGCGCACTGGTCTTTTGTTTCCAAAACCAAAGTGCGCCGAAGCCGAGGGCGAAGACGAGCGCATAACCGGTTTTGTCCAGTCGGTGCAACGCGGAAAGCATCCAGCCCGCGCAATTGAGATACGCACAAAACCAAATCCAGATGACAGCAGCGGAGGGCATTCTAAAATTTAATCGCACGGCACGGTGCGGGTGGCGGCCCAGGCGCGTAGCTCTTGGACTTTTTCCGACATGACGACCGAGAGTGGGCGCGTCTGGCGGATTTCCGTGAGTAAATCTTCCTGCGTCAGCGTGTGGCGGCGTGCGTAGGCGGAATACATTCCCGAGACGACGGCTTGCTCAATTTCCGAGCCGGAAAATCCACTTGTAGCTTCCACCAGTGCGGCTAAATCAAACTGCGCGGCGTCGAGCGCGCGTTTGCGGAGATGAATCAGGAGAATGTCGCGGCGATTTTCGGCTGACGGCAAATCCACAAAAAAGATTTCATCGAAGCGGCCTTTGCGGACGAGTTCCGGCGGCAGGCGCATGATGTCGTTTGCGGTCGCCACGACGAACACGGGCTTTTTGCGCTCAGACATCCACGTCAGGAACGTTCCCAGAATGCGGCGCGAGAGGCCGTCGTCATCGCTCTGCACCGCCACGCCTTTTTCGATCTCGTCCATCCACAACACGCAGGGCGCCATCACTTCGGCGGTCTCAAATGCCTTGCGCAGATTGCGCTCGGTCTCGCCGTAGTATTTGTTGTAGAGCACGCCGAAATCGAGGCGCAGTAGCGGCGCGTGGAAAATCGCGGCGGCAGCTTTGGCCACCAGGCTTTTGCCGCAGCCTTGCACGCCCAGCAACAGCAAGCCGCGCGGTGGGTCGAGGTGCACCTCGGTTTCTTCGAGAAAGAATTCTTTGCGGACTTCCAGCCAGCGACGCAGGTGTTTCATCCCGCCGATTTCGGAAAACTTCGTCGTGTCATGCTCGAAGGACAGCACGCCGTCACGGCTGAGCAATTCATATTTGGCGCGCATCACCTCGGGAATTTCTGTCTCGGAAATGATGCCGTGGTCATTGATGGCCTTGCGCGCGAGCCGTCGCACATCCGTGGCGGACAATCCGACGAGATTGCGCACGAGCAGGTCAATCACCTTGTTTGTGGTCTGCACATCGCGCTGGCCGTGTTCCGCGCCCCACTCGCCGGCCACGTCGAAAACAATTCCCCGCACTTCATCCGGCGACGGCAGCGGCAGGCGAAACTCGGCAGTGAAAGGCAACAATTCCTCTGGCATTTTCACCGTTGGCCCCGCGAGCACGACGGTGGAAAAATGTTTTTGATAGGAGAGCGCGATGTCTTTCAAATGCCGGATGTGAACGGCATCGGTAAGGTGTGGATGAAAGTCCAGCAGCACAAACAGCGAATGGCGCGCAGAGGTCTTGATGTAATTCAGCACCTCGTGCGATTTGGTAACAGATATCATCGGCTGATCGGCAGGATCAAGCGCTTCCAAACCTTCCGTTACTGTCCAGCGAAACGCTTTGAGCTGCATTCGCTGCGCAATCTGCCGCACCACACGCAGGATCTGGGTTTCCTCCGCACTCTCCAGCATGATCAGCGGCGTGCGCGAGCGGACGATGGCCTCTAGGTCGCGGATGGGGCTTTCAGTGAACACGCCGCCGGTGGCGTATTTGGGTGATGGAGAATTCATTCGGCGGCACTAGGCTTACGAAAACGACGCGCGGTTCAAGGAAAAAAACTGCCGCCCGCCGCGTCGCCGCATTTTCGTGCGATGGCTTTCGGGCGCGTTTGCCGTATGTTAGGCGCACCCCAATCACCTGATGAAATTTTTGCGCCGCACCGCGTCCGCCGCGACTTTGTTATTTGCACTCGTGCCGCACGCGTCAATCGCCGGGAACACTTCCGTCCACACGACGTGGCTCTGGCATCTGCATCAGCCGCTTTATTGGCCGGACCGCCGCGACTACGGGACTGACCATTACGAAAACGCGTGGGACACGATTCAAAAACAAAATGGCGGGCGGGCGCATCCATCGCCGGAAATTTTGAGCACCATTTTTGGCGCGGGCGACCGCGTGGCGGCGTATCAATCCGGTCCCAAGAATACCATCGGCGGCTTGCTCGGTTACGCGAACGCCGGTGCGCAGGTGACGTATTCCGGCGCGCTTATTGAAAATGTCCAAAGCCTTGCCAGCGCCGGGCAGCTTGGTTACGGCAACGGCTGGAATGGCGCAAATCAAACCGCGCGCGGCTGGACGACAAGCGGCGGCAAACCGCGCATGGACTTGGTGAACTTTACGTATCACCACGCGCTCGCGCCGTTGCTGTCGGATGAAACGTTGGAGATGGAATTACGAATCCAGCAGCGGCAGATGGATATTTTCTGGGGCACAAGTCCTGCCGGTTCCAAAGGATATTTCCCGGCCGAAACTTGTTTCAGCGAACGCATGATTCCGATTCTGAAAAAGGTTGGCATCAATTGGACGGTCATCGCTAACCCGCATCTTGCCCGCGCGTGCGCGGATTTTCCGGTTGTCACCGGCAGCGGCGGTGAGATGTGCGACCTGCCGAATCTCGCAGACCAATTGAATCCTGCGCAGGGTGCGGGCAGTTATCGGCGGCTCACGATTGATCGCGGCTGCGCGCCGATTCAGACCGCGCCGTTTGGTTTTCAGCTGCATTACGCGCGCTACATTGATCCAGCGACGGGCGCGGAGAGCAAAATCATTCTCGCGCCGAGCGATCAGGCGTTCGGCTGGAAAGACAGTTACAGCACCTGGGATTTGGGGCTGACGGATTTTGTCGCTGGCAAAAATAGTCCCGTCAAGCCGTCGCTCGTGTTCTGTGCGCACGACGGCGACAACGCCTGGAGCGGCGGCAGTTCCTACTACAACGAATGGGTCGGCAACATGGCGGGTCAGGCGGCGGCGAAAGGTTACGAGCCGACGACCGTCGAGCAATTCATCGCCGATTTTCCGCCGGATACGAATGACGTCGTGCACGTCGAGGACGGCGGCTGGGTTTATGCCGATGGCGACATGGGCTCGCCGATGTTCATCAACTGGCACTGGCCGCCGAGCTATTCGAGCGCAGGAAAAAACATCGTTGATCCCAGCCTTGGCGTGAGCGACAAGGCTGACAACTGGCGCGTGATCATCGCCACGGAAAATCGCGTGAAGACCGCGCAGCAAATTTCCGGGGCGACCCCGCGCATTGACCAGGTGCGCGACCCCGGCAGTTTTGCCACGACACCGAACGCCGTCGAACTCGGCTGGCATTATTATCTCGGCTCGCTCGACAGCGGCTTTGTTTATTACGGCTGCCACGATGACGAATGTCAGCGCGCTGTCACCGCGCAATCGAACGCGGTGCGGAATGTGAATGCCATTTTATCCGGCAATCCAACCGCCGACACCACGCCGCCGACGGTTTTTATTCCGCAGCGTCATCCGTGGAATCCCGGCGGCACAAACTTTGGCGTGCAATACGGCTATCAGCTCAAGGTCGCGGCGGATTCAGATTTCTGGATTTGGACTTATGCTTACGACGTGAGCGGCATCACGAATGTGAGTCTCGTGCTTCGCGTGAATGGCGCGAACCCGCCGACGAGCGACCAGTTCAAGACCTTCGCCGGCGGCGGACTCACCGGCGCGTGGCAGACAAGCAACATGACGCTACGCGTCGTTGCGCCCGTCATCGGCGCGAATCCGCAATATATCGCGGACTATTATTATTCCCAAGTGACGAGCATCTCGAACGCGTTCGTGGATTATTATGTCAGCGCGACCGATGCGCGCGGCAATACTTTCAAGTCGCCCATTCAGCACGTTTATGTTGGCGCGGGCAGTGGTGGTGCTTCTGGTGGGGGCGGGGTCAGCGGCCCGGTCAGCTTGTTGCCCACAAATCCCATCGCCGGAAATTCCGTAACGATTCAATACAATGCGACGGGCAGAAATCTTTCCGCAGCGAACCCGGTAAAAATCCATCTCGGTTGGAACAACTGGGGCACGGTTGCGTCGCCGGATGCGAGTATGGCTTTCAATTCCGCATCCAACTGGTGGGAATATACCACGACCGTTTCCGCGAACGCCACGCAACTCGACTGCGTGTTCAACAATGGCTCCGGCACTTGGGACAATAACGGTGGCGCGGACTGGCATTTCTCTGTGACGGCGAACACCAATACCATCGCGCCATCACAGCCGCAGAATCTTTCTGTCACGCCCGTCGCTACGAACCAGATCAATCTCACATGGTCGGCGGCATCCGGTGCGGGCATTTATTTTGTGACCCGTGACAGCCTGACTATCGCGAACACGGCGGTGGCGAGTTACGCAGACACCGGGCTCGCGGCAAATTCTTCGCATTGCTATTCCGTCATCGCGTCGAACAGTGTCGGCGCATCCGCCGCCAGCGGGTTGGTTTGCACAAATACTTTGGCGGCGGTGACAAGCCTGCCCGCGTTCGTGATGGACGGCACGAATGATTCCGCCGGCTATCTGCTCGCGAACAACGGCATGGTGCTTTACGGCGCGATGCGCGGCACGACGCTCTACGTCGCGACGTGGTCGCCGGGCACGAGCGGCCCGAATGACCATTTTATTTTCGTGACTGATCAGTTGCTCCCCGCCGGGGCTGCCGCGCCGTGGGCGAAGGCGGGAACCGTAGCGCGCAATGGAAATAAGCCTTTCCTCGCGAGCGAAAGTCTTGGCACTTACGTCGGTTGGTTCGCGAATAATAGCGCGACAAACTGGCCGTGCGCAAAATCCTCAAGCAGCAGCGGCGCGCTGGAAGGAACGCTCGATCTCGTGGCCGCATTCGGTTCCGTGCCGGCGAATATTTATCTGTGCGCCGCCGCGTATCAGACCGCTGACGGTGGCGCGCTGGCATCACAATCGCCCACGGGTTCTGGCGCAAATATCGAAACCAATGAATTCTTCGTGCTGCCGCTGGCCGCGCTCCGTGATTCGTGGGGCAACGGCACGCTGGATTTGTGCGACCCGCAGCGCGGGTTCAAAATCAATTCCGCCGTGCCGCAAAACACGAACCGTGTGTTGAATTTTTCCGTGATGCCGGGTCGCAGTTATCAAATCCAATACGCCACGCAGCTCGGCGGGGCGTGGAGCAATCTGCCCGTGACAAACATCGCCGTTCCGCCGCAGACGATCCTGAATTTTACTGACGCACCGCCCGCCGGAACCCCCCAGCGTTTTTATCGTGTGAAGCTGCTGCCGTGACTTGTGCATTGAAAGATTCAGGCGCATAATTTTTTCATGTTCCAGCAAGCCGCCACCATTGCGCTGATTGTTTGCGCGCTAGTTGTTTCCCCGTCGGCGCGGGCCACGGTCTTGTGGTCGGACTCGGGAAAAGTTCTCATTCACGAAAACAGTGAGGGCACGGATATTTTACACGGCGCAGCCAAGCGCGGCGCGACGGCGAGCGATACGTTGTATTTCAAGTTCCACATTGACCCGCTCTCTGATGTCGGCACGGAGGAGTATTTGGCAGGCCTACAATTTTTTGAAGGCCCCGCAGAAAAATTTGGTCTGGGTAATTCGCTGAAGGCTTACGGTTACAGTGCGTTCAAGACTATGGAGCAGGGCGCGAATAATAATATTTTTGGCGACGTGGATTTGCGCTCCGGCAGCCCTGAGGCGTTTGAGGCGGGAAAAACTGTCAGCTACGAACTGCCACGGCGCGGACAGGAGCGGACCATCGTATTCAAGGTCCAATATGTCCCCGGCGGCGAAGACAAGGTCACGGTCTGGATGGATCCCTATCTGACGCCGGGTGCGACGGAGGAAAGTCAGCCCGAAAAACTCACGACGCATTTCAAGGCGGACGGCAAGTTTGACGCCATTCATCTGCGGCATAACGGCAATGGTGGAGGTTGGTATTTCAGCGACGTAGAAATCGCCACGTCGTTCAATGATTTGATCGTGCCGCATTTCTGGCAACGCTTTTGGTTTGGTGCGCTGGTGCTGCTGGTGCTGCTCGCTGGGGTGGTCACGACGGTGCGCGTCACGGAGAAAAGAAAATTTCAACGGCAGTTGCAGCGCGCCGAGCAGGAGCGGGCGCTGGAGCAAGAACGTTCCCGCATCGCGCAGGATTTACATGATGAACTCGGCTCCATGCTGACACGGCTCTCGCTGCTGAGTGGCCTGTTGAGTGCGGACAAGGACAACCCGGAACAAGTTGCGATGCACGCAGGGAAAATTTCGCAGTCCGCCGATCAGACCGTGCGCGCGCTGGAGGAAATTGTCTGGGCAGTGCGCCCTGGCAGCGACTCGTTGCAGAGTTTGGTGGAATACCTCGCGCACTTCGCCAACGAACTGTTTGGAGCAGGTGCGACTCGTTGCCGACTGGATTTACCGGCGGAAGTGCCGGCGCGCACGCTGCCGCCGGAAGTGCGCCACAACATTTTTCTCATCGCCAAAGAGGCGCTGACGAACGCCTTAAAACACGCAGGGTGCAGCGTTGTCCAGATGCAGGTTAAAACTGACGGACAAAATTTCAAAATGGTCATCGCCGACGATGGCAAAGGTTTTGATGTTAGCGCGACGACCAACAGCCAGCGCAACGGCTTGGGCAACATGAAGCGCCGCGCGGAAGCGGTGGGCGGGCAGTTGGTCGTGACTAGTGAACCAGGCCAAGGCGCGCGCGTGGTGTTCACCGTGGATTTTTCAAACCCATAATAACTATGCAAATAAAAGTCGCCATCGTGGATGATGATGAAGGTATCCGCAGCAGCCTGTCCGCGCTCATCAAGCGCGCCGCTGGGTTTAAGCTCACCGGCGAATTCGCCAACGGCGAGAGCGCGCTCAAGGAGATTCCCCAAAATCTTCCCGACGTCGTGCTGATGGATATCAATTTACCCGGTATGAAGGGCTATGACTGTGTGCGCCAACTCAAGGCGGCGCAGCCGACGGTGCAATTTCTCATGCTTACAGTTTATGAGGATAGCGACTCGCTGTTCAATTCACTGCGTGCCGGGGCGAGTGGTTATCTGCTCAAGCGCACGGCGAGTGCACGGTTGCTGGAGGCAATCAAAGATGTATTTGAAGGCGGCTCTCCGATGTCGCCTCAACTTGCCCGGCGTGTGGTGCAATTTTTTTCCACGCCCGCGCCGGAAAACGCATCGCTCGCCAAACTCACGCCGGCGGAGCGGGAATTTCTCGACCAGCTTTCAAAGGGCTATGCCTACAAGGAGATTGCCGACCGCATGGGTATCAGCATTGATACTGTGCGTAGCTATGTGCGGACGGTTTATGAAAAACTTCACGTTCATTCCCGCACCGAGGCGGTAGTGAAATACCTCCGCGGCGGAGAAATTAAAAAATGAATTCACTTTTTAATTTACTCCTTGTCGTTTTCGTTGGCAGTGGTGTCTCTGCATTCGCCCAACAGCGCGGCTGGCCGGTCGCAACGAATGACGAATCGGGTTTCGTAAAAATTTTCGATGGCCAGACGCTCGCGGGGTGGGCGGGCGACACAAATTATTGGCGCGTGGAAGACGGCGCGCTCGTTGGTGAAATCACGCCCGCGAATCTCCTCAAGGTGAATTCCTTCATCGTCTGGCGCGGCGGCGAGACGCGTGATTTTGAATTGAAGGTGGAGTATCGCATCACCGCGAAGGGCAATAGCGGTATTAATTATCGCAGCGTCATGGCGACGAACGGCCCGTGGGCCATGCGCGGTTATCAGGCGGACATCGACGGGCGAAACCAATACACCGGGCAGAACTACGAGGAGAAGGGCCGGACGTTTCTCGCCTTGCGCGGGCAGATGGCGCGGCAGGTGAATGACCAGTTGCCGCAAATCATCGGCACGCTGGGCGCGACGAATGAGTTGCTCGCCGCCATCAAGACGAATGACTGGAACGAATATCATCTCATCGCCAGCG
The DNA here is from genome assembly GCA_903847285.1 of uncultured Verrucomicrobia subdivision 3 bacterium. Next base: position 80,285 of record CAINDH010000132.1, read on the forward strand.
GCAACGTGCTGACGCATATTTTGAACGGCCACACGATGAGCGTGGTGATTGACGAAGACACGGCGAACCGGAAATTCGATGGCCTGCTCGGCGTGCAAGTCCACGTCGGCCCACCGATGAAAATCGAATATCGGAATTTTCGGGTGAAGAATTTGTCGGAGCCGAAACAAAAATAGGATTCGCCGAAACCTTTCCGGCTTCTTACTGTTTCATCCATCGCCATCACATGACACCTGCCAACCTTGAAGCCGCGCGTGAGACTTATCGCCGCATTGCCGCCAATATTTCCAAAATCATCCGGGGTCAGGACAGCGCCACGCGGCATCTGCTCGCGGCGATGGCGGCGGGCGGGCACGTTTTGCTGGAAGATTATCCGGGCACGGGCAAGACCACGCTGGCGAAGGCGCTTGCCAAATCCATTGATGCGCAATTCAAGCGGCTGCAATTCACGCCGGACTTATTGCCGTCGGACATTCTCGGCGTTTCCATTTTCAATCAGCGCGATCAGGAATTTCATTTTCACCAAGGTCCGGTGTTTACAAATATTTTGCTGGCTGACGAAATCAACCGCGCTTCGCCACGCACGCAGTCTGCGTTGCTCGAAGCAATGGGCGAAGCGCAGGTCAGTGTCGAAGGCGAACGGCGGAACCTGCCGGAATTATTTTTTGTCATCGCCACAGAAAACCCGGTGGAATTTCGCGGGACGTATCCGTTGCCTGAGGCGCAGATGGACCGTTTCGCGATGCAATTCACACTTGGCTATGTTTCCGCCGCCGAGGAGGTGGCTATTCTCACCGCGCAGGAACACAACCATCCGCTGGATGAATTGAAAGCCGCCGCGACGCTTGCGGAAGTCATCGCAATGAAACGTGCAGTGGAAGCGGTGCGGATGAGCGACGAACTTAAACGCTACGCCGTGGACCTCGTCGCCGCCACGCGCACGGCGCAAGGCGTGCAACTCGGTGCCAGTCCGCGCGCCTCGATTGCGCTGATGAAAACCGCGCAGGCCATGGCGTTATTCGACGGCCAAGATTTTGTCACGCCCGAACAGATTCAGAAGCTGGCTGTGCCGGTCATCGCGCATCGCGTGGTGCTGGAACCGCAGGCGCGTTTCTCCGGCATCACCGCGCGCAGTGTGGTGGAGGACATTTTGAAGAAGTTGAAAGTGCCGGCGTGAATTAGGCCGTCAAACTTTCAGCGTTGCTAGAATGTCTTTGATGACCGCTGCGCCATCAGGAAAATCTTTTTGCGCTTCACGTTTTACCAGTAGCCGATGCGCAAGGATGGAGACGGCGATTGCCTTAATGTCTTCAATCGTCACGGAGCTTCTGCCCGCAATCCCCGCTACAGCCTGCGCCGCGTGAAATAAACCGAGTGACCCGCGCGGGCTCGCGCCGAGCAGCAACGCCGGATGCGCCCGCGTCGCCCGCGTCAGTTCCACGAGGTAATGACACACTTCGGGGCTCACAGAAATTTCCCGCACACCACGCTGGCATTTGATGATGTCGTCGCCGGACGTGATGGCTTTGAGATTTTCGATGGGATGTTGCTGCTGCGCGCGGA
>CAINDH010000133.1 GCA_903847285.1 uncultured Verrucomicrobia subdivision 3 bacterium
GGAGAAAAAACATCCTGACGAAAAGCGTCCGCGCCTCGCCATCGCCGCCGCCGCCGCGTGGTTAGCCAACCCAACGGACGCCAATAAAGCCCTTGCCTCTGCCGCACGATGCGAAGCGAGAAAGGCAGCACTCGAAATATGGCAAGTGTGTTGGGCTGCTGCTGCTGCTGCTGCTGCTGCTGCGGCTGCTGCGGCGGCGTGGAAGACTTTCGGTGATTCACGAAAATTTATGGCAAAAGTCGTGCGCGCCATTGTCAAGAACCCTTTTGAGAAGGCTGAAAAATGAGCGCGATAAATCATTTCCTAAACTGCGCCCGGCGCGGTGCGGTTCGCGGTGCCTCGCACGGGGAGCAGGCCGCGCACCGGCTGGCAACGGTGACGTTGCAAAATCTCACGCACTACGCGGCGCTGGACAGTTCCGCGCGCGAAGGGCTGGAGCAGATCATCCAAGCCGCCACCAGTGGCGGTTACGAAACCGCCGCCGACGTGCTGGAACGTGTCGCGGATAACTCGCGCAAATTATGATTCTCCTCGAAAAAATTTATATGCGTCTCCGTCGGCGGCGCAACCGGCGCGGTCATCGGCTCGGTCGCTGGCTGGCGTTCCATGCCGGCTATTCCAAAGGGAGGAAGCTATGAGCCGCCAAGCGCAGTATTACCACAAGATGCGTATTCTACTGTTCAAGGCACTCGGCAGAAAATGCAAGTGCTGCGGCGCAGAAACGAACCTGACGTTTGACTGCATCAAACCGCACGATGAAATGAAAAATCATCACGGAAAAATGTCGTCCTCGGCGCGGGCTAGCTACTACGTCCAGCAATACCTGAAAGACAACCTGCAAGTCCTCTGTGATGCGTGTAACACGCGGAAAGGTCGCAATGAGCAAGCCTATTAAATTTGAGTTGGAATTTTCCGGCTACGCCAATTTGCGCGTGGATGGAGACGGGGACTATCACCGCCCAATGACGGCGGATGAAATGGCGGCGCAGCTGCACATCCACCTGTCACATGTATTTCGGCAGTGTGACCGGAAAGCTAAAATGCGGGTCAACATCAAACGTGTGCGCTGATGTTTGTGCTCAAGGACATCGCGGCGGCGATGGACTGCCACCCGGACACGGCGAGGTCTTGGGTCAAGCGGTTGCGCGTCCCGCCGGACGTGGTTGGGCACGGCGCGCACCGCTGGAAAGAAAAAAGTTTCCGCCGGCTGATTGAGCTTTACGAAGCGCACTTTGCCCAACGCGGCACCACGCCGCAAATTATCCGCCAAAAATTCGCGGGCAAACTCACGGACAAAAAACAACTGCAACTTTTCAAATGAAACCTGACGTTCGGCTTTACACCACGGCGCAACGCCGTGAAGGGATGCGGCAGCTTGTGTTGCTGCATCTGGAAAAATTCGGCGGTCACGCCACCGGGCGCGAACTGGCGGAGAGCATTGGCAAGGCGTTAAAACACGTCTGGCCGCGCCTCACGGAGTTGAAGGCCGCCGGGCGCATCCGTGACACCGGCCTGCGCGTGAAAGCGCCACGAGGCCGCCCGCAAGTGGTTTGGGCATCGCCCAACACGACGCCGCTAAATGACCGGCTGGCGTTCGAGACGGATGAAGAATACCAGGCGGCCAAGAAATTGGGCGAGTCCGCGCCGGCGTGGTTTAAAAACTTCGGCACATGAAAGATTCTCGCATCGTCCAACTCCGCAACCGGGCAGAGCGTGATTTAGCCATCAGCGACGGCGCGCTTCGGCTCATCCTGCGCGTCTGCTCGTTCGTGTTCGTGGATCCAAAGCGCAAGCCCGATGAAGCGTTTGCTCTGCCCTGGTCAAAGGTAGCGATCTGGTGCGGCGTATCGGGCGAGAACAATGCCCGCCGCCGGATTTCAGAACTTGTTGAAGCGCGATACTTGAAGTGTGACGGCGCGCGTGGCTGCCCGCCGACCAACTACTTTTTTTTAGTTTTGAAGGCATCCGAAAACGGAGGTGTTAAGACCGCCGGAAACGGAGGAAATGTGACATCCAAAAACAGCGGCATCATTCCCCCCAAAAACGGAGGGCACCATATATCTAATTCCTTTCAGGAAGAAAAGATTAAGGTAAAGAGGGAAGTTAATGGCTCGCTGCGCTCGGCGGGAACGAAGGGGAGAGTTGTGGCCGCTGCGCGGCAAATCACGGACGCGGAGCGCGCGGAGGCCGTGGAACAACTGCGGAAGCTCCAAAAGGAATTGAGTTGATTTTTATGTTCGCTTCGCTCAATACTATTGCCCCTTCAAACGGGAAAGGCGGGCGGGCTTCGGCTCGTTCGCTTTTTCCATGTAGGGACGGCGTGGATTCGACTGCTCTCGAAAAAATCCGGTCACAGTATCCAAGTGTGACTCCCAAAATCCTGCTCGCGCTGGCTATCGTGGCCATCCTCACGCGCTCGGTGACGCCGCAGCGCGTCTGTGCGTGCGGCTGTGGCGCGTTTGTGACCGGCAAGGCGCATCTGGCCAGCCCCGCGTGTCGCAAGCGCGCAGAACGCCAACGGAGAGCGGCGGCGGGCACGCCCGGTCGGCAGTTCAGCTTCCCGCTGCAAGACGAAATCCCAATCTGAAAACCTTCGGCTCTGTGCCGTAGTGCCGCGCGCTGAATTTTTGACAGCATCCGTTCTGCATGAGCGCGAAACTGGGTTACGAAATTGAAGACGGGGCGGCGGGACGTTTGCTCGCCGCCATCATTGAACAGGCGGTGGATGATCTCAAGTCGCTCCAACGCGCCGGCATCATCCTCAACGGCACATTCAACCGAGTGGCGGGAATCAAAAATGACCGGCACCGGGATGCGCTCGAACTGATTCAATTTTTCAAACCCGATGGCATGGCGGAAAAAACCTTGCGACTGTTAAATGTTGAAACGGATTTTTCCAAAGTGCGCCGCGCGCTCAACCTCGAACCAAAAAACTCCTGAAAAAATATGGTCAATGAAGTTCCTTCGCCTGAAATTCCGCAACCGGAAATTCCACCCCAAAATCCAGCACCACCTCCCGCCGCCAGCCTGGTGGTCAATGGCGACCTCAAAAGCGAGCGCGAGCTTGTGCTTGAACGCCGCGAAAACGAAATCGCCGAGCGTGAGCGCAAAGCGCGCGAGCTTGAAGAAAAAGTTTCCCGCCGCGAAATGACGATTCAAGAGCGTGAGGAAATTCTGGCCACCGTGCCGCCCGTGCCGACGCCGAAACCGGCCAAGGTGAAACGCGCACGCCTGTTCCCCACCATCCTCAACACTGACCGGGACGAAAATGAGTGAAAAAAATTCTGCACCAGTGGTTGCTGCTGCTGGAACTGAACCCGTCGCCAAGCCTGCTGCAACTGTTGCTGCTGGCGGCGCTGCAAAAGTCGCGCCCGCGCCAGTGGTGCAACCTCCTGTGGCGAGCGCGCAACCGCCGGCACTGTTTGGCGGGCATCGCGGCGGCGGCAAAAAACGCGCGGATGGCCTCGTGGCGGGCAGCCCGGAGGCAATCGCGGCGGACAAAGAAAAAAACCGTCTGCGCATGGCTGCAAAACGGGCTGGCGAGAAAGTGGCGACACTGCCGCCGGCATTGCCGGGTGCAACGGCACCGGCTGCAAACGCACCTGCTCCGGTGGTTGCTGTTGACGGCGCTGTCGTGCCTGCTGTGGCTGACGTTGCAAGTGGTCAAACTCTGTTTCCCACTTTCGTCGCGTGGAAAAACACCATGCTCGAAAGGCCCGTAAAGCTGCTGACCAAAATCATTGACCGCTTCCGCTGCTCAAAATTGATGGAGCGCGTGCGGAAGCTCGGATTCGACAAGGAAACCGAGGCCGAGGCAGAAAAACGCATCGCTTACAAGGCGGAACAGATCGCGGATTTTAACACTGCGCTGACGAATTGCGCCTTGGTGGAACTGAACAAGCGCAACGTGCCGGGCGCGCAGCATAGTCATTGGCTGGAACTGGCCATGACCGGCGGCGAACTGGTGAACTGCCACCTGGACACGGTGGACTGGCTGGAAAAAAAGATTCTGGAAAAAGCCGAGCGGGAAAATCCGGCGGCAACTGAAAAAAAATCATGAAATTCATCACTTGGAAATCAAAACGCAAAGTGTGCCGCTCCCGCAAATCGGGGAAATTTTCTCCGAAAGGAAAATGCGGCGCGTTCAAAAAAACGAAGATTAAGGCTGCCACGGGCGGCAGACTTTTTGCCTGATAATTACCGCGTGGATTTTTTTAGCAGCCGGCGCCGCCGCCCCGGAAAGTAAAAATGCCTGACTATTCACTGCCGCCGTGTGTCACGCTGGTGTTTGGCCGTCCAGGCAGCGGCAAAACGTCGCTCTGCTTTCGTTACCTCGCCAACGCGCTGACCGAGCAGCCGGCCAATACCAACCCGGCGGCGTGCGTTTTCATTTTCGACTGGAAGCTAGAGGCGTCACAGCGTTTTGGAATTTCGCCATGCAACACCGAGGCGCAATGCCGCTCGGCGCTGGCCACGCGGCTGGTGATCTTCAATCCGTTCGGGATGTTCCACCCGGAGCCGGGAAAAGACTTGCCGGAAAAACGCGCGTTCAAATGGTTTTGCCAATGGGTGTTTGCCCAGGCTAAAACCGGCGCGGGCAAAAAAATTCTGTTCGTGGATGAAATGGCGATGTTCGTGGACAAGCTCAACGCACAGATGCCTTACGAGTTGCAATTAGTGGTGCGGCAAGGGCGCGCGGAAAATTTGGAACTGCTGATGGCAACCCAATTCCCGAAAGATTATCCGCCGGACGTGCGCAAGGGCGTGACGGAGTGGATTTGTTTTAACACGAACGAGCCAGAGGATTTGGACGCCATCCGTCCCTATTTTCGCGGCGTAGATCAAGTGACAGAATTTCCGCCCGGCAGTTTCGTTGCCTACAACCGCGCGAGCGGCGCGGAACTGGTCGGCAAATTATTTTGAAGGAATCACCAACCGAACTTTTGGGAAGTAAGTTTGAACCCGTTCGGGGTCGCGGGTCACTAACTCAAATCCTTCAGCCTCGGCGTGCGCCCCAATTAAAAAATCTCCCAGCGGAATTTTAGATTTGGAGACTTTCCCCTCGGCTTTGAGTCGGTCGAGATACACCGCGTAGGCGCGCGCCGCCGGCAGTGCCGCTGAAACCGGCAGGGGGAGCAGGGTAAGCCCCACGTTTTGCAGGTCGCTTAAAAACTTCTCGCGCTTGGTTTCCCGCACGCTCGCCTCCGCCAGCACAACCGAATTGATGGCCGCGCCCTCGCTGTCCATGGCGTCGGCAATTTGCTGTTTTGCCCACTCGTGAAATTCACCGCTCGCATCCTTCGCGTCGATGATGACGCTGGTGTCAAATAACTTCATCGGATTTCCTTTTTAAGTTCCTCCCAACCCGTCGCGTGTCGGGTCGCCATACTCTCGAGCGCCGCCGCCACTTCTGCCCGGCTCTTGTGACGTCGCGGCGGGGGCACGCGGTGCAACAGGACGTCCCCCGTTCCGATGTGTTCTGGCACATAATAATCACCGGGAGCCAACATTGTTAGCCGCACCCGGCGCGTGTTATCCACTTTAACAGCATCCATAATGGGAAATTCCCACAACCCTTTAGGTTTGTCAATAGTGACGTGACTCGACTTTTCTGGACCGTGTGAAGTGTTAGTCTGGGCCGACCAAGAAAGGACCAGACGATGAAAGGCAAACGGTATACAACGGAAGAC
>CAINDH010000134.1 GCA_903847285.1 uncultured Verrucomicrobia subdivision 3 bacterium
CGCGGGATTACGATAAAAAATCGGACGGAAAACATGCGGATAATCCACACCGCCCGCAACGGAACTATTCGTCCCGGCATCAAAAATATTCGCCGCCATTTGCAGCAACCGGTTCACCGCGGGCGAATAGACAAAGCTGCCATTCACCTGCACCGGAATGTTCGCCAACCCGAACGCCGGCACCTGATTCGTCATGCCGTAAAACGGAATGTTCGTCAGCCCAAAACCGGTCGGGTCGGTCGTCACCACGTTGCCATAACGGTCGTGGTAATAGTAATTGGCAAAGTTCGGCGCAATGCCGTAGTAGGTCGCGAGAAAGTTCGAGGGATCAGCCTGAAACCAGTTGGTCGTGTAAAGCTTGAGCATCGCATCCGCAGCCGCGCAAAAGAAGTCGCGCGGATCCCACGGAAACAGATTCGTCTCCATGCCGGGAACCACCGCGGTGCTGTAATACTGCCCGGCGTTGGGGCCGTTGGTGGAATAGATCACGACCGCGTTTTGATAATTCAGGTTCAACTTGCCCGCATTCGCCGGCAACGATTCGGTGCCCAGCTGGTCGAGCATCCGGTAATAGGTGTAACGGTCGTAGGTGGGCTGCGCACCATTGGCGGCGGTGGTGGTGCCGGCGTTCAGCAGACGGTTGGTGAAACTGTTCACGCCGCCGGAACTTTTCGCCGGGTCATAGAAATCGGCGAGCGTGTAAAACTTGTTCGGGTTATCGGAGCCGGGCCAGGATTTGAGGACGGGATCCGCCGCACCGAATTCAACGACGTTCGTCGTGGTGGTCTGGAGCATCAGGCCGTTGTCGTAAAGGTCAATGTTGTCGGCGGTAAGATAATTGTAATAGGCAGGGTTCCCCAAGGCGAACAACTGGCTGGCGGAATACAGATTGTTATAAAAATAGTTGTAGCGGTAGGAAAGCAGCGCACGCGCATCGTCAAAGGCCAGACCGCGATTGATATTAAATGGTTGGCTGTAGGCGTAGTAAACATTGGCCGGAGCCACCGTGGGCAACCATTGGTTCGTGTTCAGGTCAGCGAGAAACGCGGCGAGATTGATTTCCCATGAGCCAACGCTTTGGTCGCGAAAAAAACCGTCGTTGCCGCCGCTGGCAGGATTCACGGTCTTCGTCACCGCCTGGTTGTGAAGATAATTCAAGTCCAGCGACTCGCCGATGGGTTGCGCGATGAAGGCGTAGCGGGAAACGAACTGATTGTCCGCCGCGTGATGCGTGCCGGGTTTTTCAAGCACGCCCACCCACTGCGGATCGCCAGCAGGTTGGAAGATGTTATAGGAATTAATCGTCGAATCGAAAATACCATTACCTGTGCTATCCAGGTTGGTAACCCAGCCGGTATTTTCAAACGCGTTGTTGCGGTTCAGATCAAGATAGAAACGTCCCGCCGGCTCGGACGGGCTGACAAGCACCGGCGCCCGCGGCAGGAACATCAGGTTGGCAACGTTCTGGTCAAAGTCCGCACCGGCCACCAGGTTGCCATTGGGATAATAATAACTGACGTTGTTCGGGCTGTTGAGAGTAATCGCGGTGGCGTTATCAAAGCCATTCGGGTTAACGTAATTGGTGGAGACGAGCAGGTTGTAATTATACAGCGCGACGTTGGTGGCCAGAATGTTTGCCAAAATCTGCGCCTGCGCAGCAGACAGCGCGGTGTCAGACGCAAGCCGCGCCACGGTGGTGTCCGTGCTGGTGCTCACCGAAATCCGTTCGCGGCGCGCGACCGCTAGAAATGCGATGGCCATGACGAGCGTGACCGACAGCATGATGAGCGTGATGACGAGCGCCATCGCGCGCTGCGCGCGGGGCAAATCGGAAACCGGAAACCGGAAACCGAAAATCCGGCGGCCGCTGGCGGCTGACTGCCGACTACTAGCTTCTGTTATTTTAAGTTTCATTGATAGGCCGAGCGGTCAACGTTCTGGATGTTCACCTGCTGGCGGAAAATGTGAACCGCGCCGGACTGGCCGGCGAGGTAGAGCGAACGGCGGTCGTTCGGCGGCGCGGCAGGAACATTGTCCGGCAGCGATTCGGCACGCGACAACGCCCGGTCTTCCACCACGCCCAACTGCAATTCCACAGACGCGGGAACGGCATTGCCGAAGAAATAAAAATTCATCTCGTGGCCGAACGGCGCGTCGAAGTAGCTGAAAGCCGGCGGCGTCATGGTCCTGAGATCGTAGCCGTTGGTCATCCAGACGCCATTGAGATCAAACGGCCGCACGACGAGATGCACGACGCCATCCATGATGTGGCTCATGTTCGTCCATTGACCGCTGGTGATCTGGCCGATGAAATTGGTGAACAAAATGCGCGGTGACTGGCTGATATTCAATTCACCGTGGTAGCGATAGAGTGGATACAGCGGGTTAGAGTTGGTCGTGTCCACGACGTAGCCGGTGCCAATCCAGCGGGTGTTTTCGCGGCCAAGGATGAAAAAGAAGTTCAACAGGTTCGTGCGCTTGATGGAACCACCGGGCAAATCCTGCGCCAGCGGCGTGTAGTTGAGGTTCGCGTAGCCGTTGGAGATGGAGAAAAAATTCACGTCGCCGCCATAAACCCCGCCGGACGGCGTCATGCCGCGCAGGTCGGAGGTGATGAGTTCCATCGCCGCGCGGCTGCCTTCGAGGACGTCCGACTGCGTGACGCTGGCGCGAAAGGCGCGTTGCGTGCTGCTGAAAACATCCATCAACGCCAGCACGATGAGCGCCAGCAACGAGACAACGACCAGAACTTCAACCAACGAAAAAGCGGCGCGCGGCGCGGGTTGCAGGTTGCAGGTTGCAGGTTGCAGCTTAGCCGCCGATAACTTCGGGCAGCCAACCTGTAACTTGCAGCTTGTAACTTGTAAATTCATGTTAAGGAATCGTGGTGAACGACTGCGGGCCGTAAAAGAACCAGCCATTGTTCTCATCCGGCCGGAGGTCGCCGGCGATAGCGGTGCGAAACGGCTGACGACCGCTACCGGTCTTGCCGTTGGGCAGCAGCGGCCAGAGGAACGTGAGACGCAGTTCATGAAAGGATGCCCCCAGCAGGCGGTTGTTGATCTGGTTGACGGTGTTGGAATCCTGCACGATCGGCGCATTCACCACGAACAGACGATAGGTGAAGGTGTCTTCGCGCATGATCTGGTTGTCCTGCGGCGGTTTTTCCGCCGCGAGCCCGCTGATGGAGCGGACGTAGGCGACGACGTGGTTGCTGAATCCACCGTGAAACACATTGGGAATCGGGCGCATGCCAACACCGCCAAACAAGTTGGTGTAAAATTCCGGCGTGCTCAAGAGGCCGATGATGTTCGTGCCTTGCTTGAGATCATAAAAGTGTGAAATCGGCGCCTGATTTTTTGAAGACGCCAAAAAAGTGTAGCCATAGACATCCGGCGCAGACGGCACGCCATTGCCATCATAAAAAGTGACGGCGTTGGTGATGGCAAAAACATAGTTCGTCAAATCATCCGCACCACGGGCACCGTTGCGGATGAGTTCGATGAGATGGTTCGCATCCTGGCCGATGACCGTTTCCTGGCGATTGTCGCGCTGGGTATTCATGCCGTAGGGCAGCACGCCGATGATGCCCACGAGCGCCACGCCAATGATGGCAAGGCAGATCGCGATCTCGATCATCGTGAACGCGGCGACCGGACGGCAAGGTTTGGACGCGGAAATTTTCATTGCAACTTCTGAAATTCCAGCCGCGCGCGGCCAGTGAGCGCGTCAATGTGGATGAGGTTAAACATGGAGTTGGTGCTGTTGCCGGCGGGAGTTTCCTTGATGTCGGTCGCGGCGACAGCGGTCAACGTGGGCGACTTGGTCGCGCCGTTATAGCCAAAAGCCACAGTGCCCTGCGCGAGCGGGAGGTATTCATCCACATAGGAAGGATCAATGCCGTTGGTCGTCAACTGGCCAAGATAATTGA
>CAINDH010000135.1 GCA_903847285.1 uncultured Verrucomicrobia subdivision 3 bacterium
GAGGTGGCGGAACCGCCTGTAAAGTGCCGACCAAGCCAAAGTAAAATGCGGTCACAACCGCACACGTGATTACTGACGATTTTATTTTCATATATCTTTATTTTTAGGTTTATGGATTGGTCATTATCCCCAGCCAATTCGATGAGAACATTTCAACACTATGGCAGGAAATTGTGGGGCGCTATAGGGTGTTCACCCCATGCCGTGATATCTGACGGACTTGAGCCGGGACATAAAGAAGTCAGCACTTGCTTCATTCAAGCAACCCCGCCTCGATTTGGTGGACAAGCGCTGGGTGATTGTGTGAACTAGGGCGTAACGCCTTGAACACTGCCACCAACGCCTCGCGCCAAGAACACCGGATTTCCTTCCGGCTAGAAGTCGCGTGTGAATTTTCCGCCGTGCGCGTGGCCATCGCGCAGGTGCGCGGCTGGTTGGAGGAAAAAAACTTTTCCGAAGCGGAACTCGGCGCGTGGGAACTCGTGCTGATTGAAGCCGGCAATAACGCAGTGAAATACGCTGGGGCGGAGGCGAAAAATCTGCCAGTCATAATCGAGATTTCCGCCAGCGAACGCAGCGTCGAGGCGCACGTGACGGATCACACTGCTGGCTTTGACTGGCCTGCCGAAATCAAACTGCCCGACGAGGACGCCGAACGCGGGCGCGGGCTGTATCTGATGAAGTCGCTCACGGATGAACTATTTTATCTGCGCGGCTCCGGCCAGAACGTTCTCGTGCTGCGGCGCGTGCGTCCGGCTTCCGCCAAGGAAATTTTTCCCGACACCGCGCAGCTTCAGCAACGGCTTGCGGACGCGGAGACGGCGTTGACGGACATGACGGGAGAACTGGCGACTAGCTACGAAAGTTTGGTGGCGCTCTTCCGTTACAGCTCCGAACTCGGCACGCAGCCGGACATGAAGGAATTTCCCCAGCGTCTCTTGCGCGACCTCGTGCAAGTGGCCGATGCCGATGGCGCGGTGCTGCGCTTGATATCCGCCGATGGGAAAAATCTGGAGACGCAATTCGTGTTACCGGAGAAAAATTCCGCCACGCTCCCGCCGGTGAACCTCGTGGACGATTTTTTGAAATCGGTAGAGACACGTGCGGCGCGGAAGCGGCAGGACATCTGGTTCAGCCCCGAGGAACCGCTCGATAAAAATGATCCGCTGCGGACGGCGATGCCCGTGGGCAACGGCATTTGCCACGCGTTTTTCGTGGCGGACCAACTCGTCGGCACGGCGACGCTCGGGCGGCTGGCGGCGGACAAGCCATTCACCGCCGCGCAGGTGAATCTGCTGCACACGTTCGTAGATTTTTTGGCGATTCAAATCGTCAACGCGAAGCTGCTCGATGAGCGCACGGCGACGCGGGTGACGCGGCGCGAGTTAGAAATCGCGGCGGATATCCAGCGCTCACTGTTGCCCGCACGGTTGCCCGCGTGCCCGCCATTCGCGCTGGCGGCCTCGTGCCAAAGCGCGCTGCAAGTGGGTGGCGATTTTTTTGACGTGATACCAACAGGCGATGGCAACGCGCTCGTTGTCATCGCGGATGTGATGGGTAAGGGCGTGCCTGCCGCGCTCTTTGCGGCAGTGTTGCGGACGACGATTCGTTCGATGCCACAATTTTTTGCGCGGCCGGGCGAACTGCTGGCGGCGGTTAATAAAATTTTGTTTCCCGATCTGACACGCGTGGATATGTTCATCACAGCCAAGGTCGTTTTCATCAATGCCCGCGAAGGAAAAATCATTTCCGCCAGCGCCGGACATTGTCCGCTACTGTTCGGAGGCGGGGTGAAATTACCGGCGGTAGATAGCCCTAAAAATTCCGGGATGCCGCTGGGCATAGAGCCGGAAGTGATTTATCCGCAAACCAGCCACGCGCTGCAGGCGGGTGCGGCGGCGTTGCTGTTCACCGATGGTTTAAACGAGGCGCGTGATCCGGTCGGCGAATTGCTGGGGGAAAATAATTTGCAGCAGTTTCTCGTTGAAGCCGCCGCGCAAACGAAGAATGCAGAAGGCGCGAAGGATTTTCTTCTGCGCCGCCTCGCGCAGTTTCGCGGCAGCGCGCCGCTTACGGATGACCAGACGTTTGTTTTGATCCGACACCAATCATGAATCCCAAAAAAATTCTCGTGGCGGATGATGAAATTTTCATGCTCCGCCTGCTGGACATGACGCTCAAGAAAGGTGGCTACGAAGTCATCAGCTGCCGTGATGGTAAAGAGGCGCTTGCCGCCGCCGTCGCGCAGTTGCCGCAGCTCATCGTGCTGGATGTGATGATGCCCGGTCTCGATGGCTTGGGAGCGCTCCGGCAGTTGAAGGAAAATCCGGCCACGCGCGAAATCCCCGTCGTGGTGCTGTCTGCGAAGGGTCATGCACTGACGAAAGTAGAAGCCGAGGCCTCCGGCGCGGTCTTGTTTCTAGCCAAGCCATTCAGCCCGAATGAACTTTTGGGCGCGGTGCAAAAAATTTTATCGGTGGAATAATATTCAGCCGTCACCGCTTTCAGCCGATGGCTCGGAGGCGTAGCAGAATTTCCAGGCTTGGACTTTCGCGCTGACGCTGTTAATTCTTTCGCGCCATGCAAAGCAAATCGCCCATCGCTATCCTCGGCGTGCCGTTCGACAACATCACGCTGGCGGAGACCTGTTCGTTGGCGGCCACGATGATCGAATCGCGCTACCCGCATTACGTCACAACGGTGGGCGTGGATTTTCTCGTCGCGGCGCAGGAAGATGTAGAGTTGCGAAGAATTTTGTTCGACGCACATCTCATTGTCGCAGAAGAAAACCGCATTGTGTGGGCTTCAAAAATTCTGGGCAATCCGCTGGCGGATTGCGTGACGGCGGCGCGGCTGATTCCGCAACTGCTGGTGCTGGCGGAGGCGAAAGGCTGGCGCGTATTCCTGCTCGGCGGTGATGATGATGCGGCGGAAAAAATCCGCGCGCGGCAGCCAAAATTGCAGCTGGTCGGCGCATTCAAGCCGGAGGAAAAACCGCTGTTGGAAATGGATCACGCGGATATCCTGCGTCGCTTGCGCGAGGCTAGGCCGGACATTTTGCTGGTCGCCTTCGGCTGCCCAATGCAGGAGAAGTGGATCAACATGAACTACCGCGCTGCCGGCGTGCCGTTCGTGCTGGGTGCGGGTTCAAACATTGATTTTCTTACCGGCACGGGTCGGACACAGTCGGGTGGTGGTAAAAATGTTTTCAAATTTTTCCGCGCCGTGCTGAGGCAATGGTGGCGGTTGCGCTCAAGGAAAAAAGATTCCGTCCCCGTGCCGGCCGATGTCATGCCGGATCCGCACGGCAATCTGGTCGTCCGTGTGCCCGCGCGCATCGGTGCGGCGGAGGTGCAGGCGGCGCAGGCCGAATGGCAACGCGCCGTCGAAAGCGGTCATGTGATGTTCGACCTGTCCGAGACAACGTTCATTGATAGCACGGGCGTGGGGATGTTGATCCGGCTGCGTAAGCGTGCGCGCGAACTGAATCGGCAATTTATTTTAATCGCCCCGCGCCCGCCGGTGGCGGCGGCGCTTAAGCTGATGAAGCTTGATGAATTTTTCACCGTCCAGGCGAGCGTCGCCGGGGCGCGCATCTTGATGGAAAGTTCCGCCGGCGCCTCGCCCGTGACGAGCGGTATGACGGCGGGACAATTGCAGATCCGTTGGACGGGAGAAATCACGACGCTGAACGCCGTCGAATTAGGCGCTTATACCGAGTCGGAATTATCGCAGCTTTCGCCGGGCGTTGGCGTGGTGATAGATCTGGCGCGCGTGACGTTCGTGGACAGCACGGGCATCGGCTTGATGGTGCGGTTCAAAAAAAATCTGAAGCGGCGGGACATCGCCCTGAAGTTTTCAAACGTCTCGCCGTCCGTGCGCAACGTCATCCGTGCCACACAGCTCGAGGCTTTTCTGCTGGAGAACTAATCTGCCGTCGGATGATTTTAGTTTTGCGAAGGCGCGCGGGAACAGGTATTTTGCCCGCGTTTGTCCGATGGTGTAATGGTAACACAGAGCTCTTTGGAGGCTTTATTCATGGTTCGAATCCATGTCGGACAACCACTTCACACTCGGTTCGCCCAAGTCTGTCTCCCCCAGTTTTGAAATTTGGTGGTGTCGGTGCGGCTCATTTGCTGCGATGCTTGGCTCCATCATTCACGCATGAATATTTCCTCCGCTATTTTTGATTGCAGCTCGCCCGATTTAGCCTCGTGCCCGGACGAATCGCTGCCGGAATTCGCCTTCATCGGCCGCTCCAACGTGGGCAAGTCGTCGCTGTTGAATTTTCTCGCGGGCCAGGAAGGGTTGGCGCGCACTTCGCCTACACCAGGTTTTACCAAGCTCATCAACATTTTCACCATGAATAAAACATGGCGACTTGTGGATTTGCCGGGCTACGGTTTTGCGGAAGGGGCGAAGAAGGACAGTGCGCGGTTTAACGCCGCCGTGTCGCACTACCTCAAGCAACGGCCAAATCTTTCGTTGGTGTTTGCGCTGATTGACTCCGGGTTGGAGCCGCAGGAGATTGATCTGGCGTTCGTGCAATGGCTCGCGCGCAATGCCGTTCCGTTCGTGCTGGTGTTCACCAAGACGGATAAAATTTCTTCCGATGAAGTGAAAGCGAACATTGCGGCTTTTAACGCTGCGATCGCCGCGTGGTTCGAGCAGCCGCCGGCAAATTTCACCTGTTCTGCGAACGCCGGGCTAGGACGCCAGGAGTTGCTGGGCGTGATCGATGAAATCTTGGCAGCAATCCAAGCTGAGACCGATGCGCAGCCGGTGGAAGAAAACGGGATTGATGAAAAACGGAATATGAGCGCGCGGCAGATCAAAAAGCAACGCCCCGACATCGCGCGGCCCTGGTAATTTCACTTTCCGATTTTGGCTTAAGAGACGGGCGTGAGTTCGGTGCAAGAACGCAAACGGCGGTGCTGGTGACGTTTCTCAAATTGCTGGAGGATACAAATCTAGCAAATGAGGTGAAATTGAGCGCCCCGATTAACTGCGGAAACGGGACTTATTTTCCTGTGACTGGGATGACCAACCCTTCACGCGCAGCCTCCACTTTCATTTTGCTGCCTGCTTTTTTCACAAGCCGGCGGGCGTAGCTTACGAAGGAATCAATTTTTCTGTCGTCGTGATCCGGATCGTGGTGGAAAAGGACGAGTTTTTTCACGCCGGCTTTCAGCGCGAGCGCCACGGAATCATCCACGCAGCCGTGACCCCAGCCAGTATGGGTTTTATATTCTTCGCGGTCGTATTGGGAATCCAGAATGAGCACGTCGGCCTCGCGGATGAAATCAATCATATCCCGGTCGTCGCCACCTTTGCGCGGCTCGGTATCGGGGAAAAAACAAATAACGCCGTCTGGAGAGAATAGGCGGTAGCCGACAGTAAATCCCGGATGATTTGCACGGTGCGCACTGACGAGCGTGGAGCCGACGGCAAAATTGAAGTCGCGCAGTTCCTCAATCTCGATGTTGCTAGGCAACTTGGCGAACGGCACGGGAAAATAAGTGCTTTCCATCTGGCCGGTGAGGGCGGATTCCAGCCGGGTGCGCGCGCCTTCACTGCCGAGCACGCGCAGGTGGCAGCGGGATTCATATATGGGCGCGAAGAACGGCAGTCCCTGAATATGATCCCAGTGTGTGTGCGAGATGAGCAGGGTGAGATTGAGTGGCTTGGTCTTGAACTCTTCGAGCAGCGCGATACCGAGTTTGCGAAGGCCGGTGCCTGCATCGAGGATGATGATGTCGCGCCCGCTGCGGATTTCGACGCAGGAGGTATTGCCGCCGTAACGGACGGTGCCGCGTCCCGGAGTGGGAATTGAGCCGCGCACGCCCCAAAACTTGATGCTCGTCGAGGTTTTGATGGGGCAACTCTAGCGCAGGTTGCGGGAAAAATGAAATTGAAAAATGCGCGCAACTGCGTTTTTCCAGCCGCCGAGTTTCCCTGGCCATTTAGGCCTCGTTCTATTTTATCACAATCGTCGTATGATTGGCGCGCGGGCGGCACAAGAAATTTATTTACGCACTGCCGGTCACAAGGCATTTTATCGGCGAGGATTTTGGTTCCCCGACGGAATTATTTACCATGAACAGCCAAACTGCATCCAATCTGCCCGCACATTTGATTGCGCACATTAACGTCAAGCTCGCGCACATTGGCTGCGCGCCAGTGCCGCTGAAAGGCGACACTGAGTTTGCCGAGATCGCTGCTGCGATGGCTGGCCAATCGCGCGAGAAAGACCGACTGCTCGGTCAATACCTTTGTCCACCCGACGCGCGCATCCAAAGTTTTCTCTACGATTATTTCCAGTCCATCGTCGTGCCGAAACTGCCGTCGCGCACGTTCACGCTGGATCGCCCCGGTTTGGCGCGCGTGCTGTCGCTGCCGATTGACCGCGATGAATTTTCCTCCACGATTCTGAATTCCTACCGCGTCGCCAACGGTGTGCTGCACAATCCGCGCAGCGACCGCCGCACGACGCAGGGAATTTTTCACGTCACCGAAGGCGGCCTGCCGATTCCCGATGACAAGTTGGGTGTGCCAAAAGTGACGTTTGCCAAGCTTCTGCAACTCGCGCTGACACCGCCGCGCGAAATCATGCAACTGCCGTTCACCTCCACGCAGCCGAAGCCCGCGGATTGTTTCGTGTCGCTCCTCATCCGTCCGCTGGTTTGCCCCGCTGTGCCGGGATTCACGGCAGAGAAATCCATGGAGGTGCGCTTCTTCGTGCCTGGAAATCTGGTGAGCAATCTGGATTTCATTGAAAGCATTTTTGGCAACGCCGGCGATCCGCTGCTGCCGGAAAATGATTCCGCGCTCGACACGGAACATTGGAGCGGCCACACGGGCTGCGTCATTCTCGCGCCGCACCTGATCAAGGCCACGAAGAAATCTGTCGGGCTGCCCCACTTCGACCAAGCTACGGAACGCCAACGCCGCGACGGCATGTGTTGGAAAACAGAAGATGAAATTTATAACAACGGCGGCGCGTTCAAGATCACCTGTCGCGACGAACATGGTGTCATCGTCACCATCATCGCGGACAACTATTACGGCTATTGCAAGAAAGAGGTGAAGACGCAGATCAGCTACGCGGCGAACCTATTCGGCAACTGCGAAGAAGAACACGCCGGCGGCGCACTGGTGTTTCCGAGCTATGATTTAGGCGAAGAATTCAGCGGCGAGAAACACGTCCGCCAGCTCGAGCATAACTTTACCGAGGCCACCAAACTTTACAGCGGCTTGATGGATGTCAGGCCGGAAGGTTACGGCGTGGATAAAAAATATCCTGAAGTGGTTTATGTTCCCGAGGACGCGATGTTTGATCTGCGCAAACAATGCGTTTCGTGGGCGGACGACACCGGCGCGCACAGCATCAAGTTGCAGCCGGAAAAAACCTACATCCGCCCGTCTGGCTACAAAGTCCGTATGGAAAAACCCCCCGGCGCAAATCGTGCGTGGCGGCTTGTTGGCACGGCGGCGGAAGGACTCGTCTGCCACAAACCCTGCACGGTTTCCGGTGGCGGCAAATCGGAAATTTCCAAACCCATCACAGACGCGATTCTCACCGGCCCGGTGTTCGTTGCGGATTTAAAAAATGATTTTGATCGTGTGGAAGAATTGATCAGCCGTGATTACTCAGACCGTTTCGTAGACAAGTCGCGCGCCGATAGCCGCGCCGTGCTTTCGCCGGAACGTTCGCTCGGCTCCGTGATCAAGCTCCTCACGCCCGACGAGCAGGATTACACGCCCGCCTACAACGCATGGCTCAAGGGCATCCCGCAATACGTCAAGGAGCTGGTCTTCGTCGTGAAGCGCTACTTCAAGCCGGACTGGGGCACGCACTGGCGGGAACATTTCAGCGTGGACATCGTCAACGGCAAGCCTGGCTACGAACTCAAGTTCAACAACAAAGTTCTCGTCACCACGCGGCTGCGCGTGGGCTTCGACCAGGACGGCGCGTGGCGCACGTTCGGTTTGCGCAAAGATTTTCATCCGGCGGTGAAAGTGCAGTTGGAAGACGACATCACCGCGTCCGTGCTCGTGCCCGCCGCGCAGGTGGAAAATTTTTCTAGCGCGGACAAAACTGCGACGCTGAAATTCGTGCAGAATTGCGAACAACGATTGTTCCAGCGCCCCGACGACGCGATTCATCGAGGCTATGACAAGCAGACGGAACAGGATTTTGCGCGCAACGACAATTTCTTTTCCAACTACGAGCCGCTCACGCATCCGAAGGCGCAGGAGCTTCTCGAGGATGCGATTCATTTCAACGAGTTCACCGCGCCGATGCAAAATCTCATCCAGGATTTTGCCGCGACCGGCCAGCCGAGTTATCTCGTCTCCTCCGCGCATCCGCGCCTCGTGGACGGCAAGCCCAGCAAAAATCCGCGCTACCTCCAGAAGCGTCCCGACCTCGTCAAGCCAGTGGAAACCTATATCGGCGAGACCAGCGCGCGCCTGCGCCGTCGCCTGCCGTTGAGCGGGACTGTGCTGACGCCCGTCGCCGCCGTGCTGCCGGGGCGCCGCAATAATCCGCCCGAGGCCGGAGTCCGTGCGCTCGCGTGCTACAACCCTGTTCACTACATGGAACTGCCGGAGTTGTTCATGGAATTCATTTGCAGCATGACCGGCAAATCGCCATCCACCACCGGCGCGGGCTCCGAAGGTGCGCTGACGAAAGGACCGTTCAACGCGCTGCCGCCCATCATAGACATGAACAACGCGCTCGTGTCATTCATCCTCGCAAATCACAACGGATTCGTGACGGCGGCGGGCTATGTTGGACCGAAGGTGCGCGTAGATCACGACGTGAGCCTCATCGTGCCGGAAGTTTTTTCGCGCATGACCGTCGAGGAGCGCACGCCAAAATTTCTCATTGCGAACCGTTTTCTGGAACGCATCGAGGATTTCTCGCACAACGGGAAAAAAGTTCTCGCGAGTCGCCTTGGCTGGCGCATTAACGAGCGCTTCGTGCATTTCTTCTTCGGCCGCGTGTTCAATCATCCGCACGCCGTGTTCACGCCGGAGATGCTCAAGCCGGAATTGCAGGACCTAGAAATTTTCGCGGACGGCATGGATAACATCCTCGCCACGCAGAAACGTGTGGCAAAAATGTATTTTGACGACGGCAGTATCGCGCAGGCGTGTCCGCCGTTGCAGGCGCTGCTGCACATCATGCTGCACGACCAGTGGAACGGCAAGGGACTGGAGAACCCGGAATTCCGCAAGCTGTTCACGCGCGAAACGTTGCTCGTGAGCGATTGGTATGCTGCCCGGCTCGTGGCGAAACAGAAGGTGGATCGCAACCTGTGGCGGCGGCACACGGATTATTTGAGCGCATTCCTGCGCAAGCCCAGCCACGCGGATGTCGCCGAAACGCTCGGCATCGGCGAACGACTGGTGCAGGCGCGGAAGACGCTGGAGGAAATTGAATCACCGGCGTATCTGCAAAAACTCTCCGGCGCGCTCGGTGCGGAGCCGGTAGGAAATTATCTAGCGAAGCTGTGATGGCGCAGAATCCGGCTTTGTGGCATTTCGATTACGCGGTGAATTCCATTTGACGATGGCGGCGTCCGCGTCTTTCATTTCGGAATGAAGAAAATTGTGTTAGCTGCGATCTTGTTGCTGACGCTGCAATTTTCCTTTGGGCAAGGACTGGCTATCATCGCTACGAACGGACTTTCCAAAATCTTGTGGCCGCTGACCAATTACTATTCTTTGTTACAATTCGGCACCAATCTGGCGGGGAGTAACTCATGGAACAATTTAGGCTCAGCTTCGCCAGTGGCAAATGTGATTTCCGGCGGCGGTGCGGTGTGGTTGACCAATTTCAGCGGCAACAGCTTTTTTATTACGCAGCGGGTTGCTAACGCCCAGCAATTTTTCAGGCTGAAATCTGCGGCGAACATTCCGGTATTCAGTTTCGCCATTTTTTACGAGCAATTGTTGGAGTTTACCGGTTCTTCAACAATGACAATAGACGGATCGGTTCATGCCGGCGGGGCAATTTATACTGGCACAGTTTCCAGCTCCACTCAGACATTCAACGGAACCGTCACCACCGCCAGCTCAATTTCTTCACCCGCCAACGGTGGATACACGCCCACCGCTTTGAACGGGCCGGTTTATTTTAACGGAACTCCACCGCTCGTGACGAACGTGCCTGTGTTCGCTACCGAATTTAATCTGCATGCCATTATTGAAATTCCGCCACCCGGAGAAAACGTCAACTCGCCGCTCGGCCAAGCCCGCCTTTACAATCGGGCGCAGATGGTTTTTTTGGTGACCAATTCACCTTGGGGCGGAGGGCCGAAAGTGACGGTAGTTCTGCAGACGGCTTACAATGGTTTATTGCCGGGCACTGATTTCGCGAAACTCGTCATGGTTTTGACTAACACTTCGACGGCTTATCTGGCCACCAACTCTTTAGTGTCACTGCCGTTTCTTTCTCTCACCAACACGTTCGCCGACCTGCGGCAGAATCGGCCCGCACAATTTGTCACCCAGGTGGACGTAAACAGGTTAAACGACTGGCTTTCGACCAACGCAATCGTTACGGGTAAATTTACCGGCGGTAATTATCCCGCCATTTTGTATTTAGCTGACCAGAGAAACATTGGCAGCACCACGCAGGCGGTGGTGCGCCTGACGCGTGCGACTAAGCTTCCCTATAACAATGGCCTCGGTTTCACCGTCGCTACACAAAACCCGCTGTATGTTTGGGGCAATTACAATACGACCGTTACCAGCAACTCTTACGCAACCGCGATTGGCTCCACAACCAATGGCGCGGCTGTTCCGGCGGCACTGATGGCGGATGCCATCACCATTCTTTCCCCGAATTGGGTGGATGCCAACAGCGCAGCTCTTTTCAGCGCACGCAACGCATCCAGCATGGCGGTCAATGCCGCTTTTCTTTGTGGCAACGTTCCATCGACGGGGACAACCTCGACAACATTCAGCGGCGGGGTTCATAACCTGACGCGGTTTTTGGAAAACTGGTCGGGGGTAAGCTTGACCTACAACACCTCGCTCGTCTGCCTGTTCGCCAGCCAGATGGCTACAAATCAATGGCAAGTTCAACACAATGGCAATCCCAGTGGCTACTATGATCCGCCGACGCGCAACTGGGGATTTGATGTGAATTTCCTGAACCCATCAAAACTGCCGCCGGGCACGCCAATTTACAGCCTGCCCTAACGCGACACCCTTGCACTTCACCTTGACGCGGGCGGGGGGAGGTTTATTTTCGGGGCATGAAAAAGATTTCAATTTGGGTTTTAATTTTGATTTTCACAGCATCGTTCGCTTTCGCACAGGAGAGCGCCACGCAGCAGCAGCTCGATAAGTTGAGCGGCCAGATCCAAGACTTGCTCGAAGCGCAGGCGCAGCAGGGCAAGCGTCTTGACGCCATGGCCAAGGAAATTTCCGAACTGCACGACAAGGTGAACGCGCCCAAAGTGGAGGACAACGCCAGTCGCGAGGATTTGAAAAATCTTGCGGAGAAGGTTCAGGAAATTGACAAGAAGCGCGCGAGCGACCGAGAACTCATCCTCAGGCAAATCGACAAGCTCGGCCAAGTGGTTGCCGGTGCGCCGGTGAAAAGCCGGACCCCGACTCCAAAAACCACGGACGACACCACCGCACCCGCGCCGCCGCAAAACGGCTATTACTACGAAGTAAAGCCCGGCGATAGCCTCGGAGCCATTCTCAAGGCTTGTCGCGAACAAGGTGTAAAAGTGACGAAGTCACAGATCATCGCGGCCAACCCCAAGTTGAATCCCGAGGTGCTGATAGTTGGGAAGAAAATTTTCATTCCCGATGCGAACGCGAAGTAACCGAACCGCTCGCCCGGTTTAGCCGATACGAAAAGAAATTTTCTGCACTACGGATTTGCCAAAGCTGTTCTGCAATCGTTCCAGGATTTCTTTGCGCCGGTAGCGGACGATTTCATTCAGCCACACACTGCTGTCCACGTTCACGAACAAAGTTCCCTTGTGCAGATTATTCGGCTGCGCATGCGCCGTCACCGCCGGATCAATCAGCGCGTTCCAGACCTTCACGACCTCCGCCTCCGCCTGCCGCACATCGAGCCGCAACTCGCGCATCAGCGTGGGCAACAGTTCGGCCACCGTCCGCGCCGGCGTGGCGCGGGCGACTTCCAGCGGGCCGTAATCCACGCCGCGCCATTGCGCCAGAACTTTGGCGCGGGCGCGGGCGGGATTTTTTCTGGGCGTCGGCATCGGCCAAAAGATTAACCACAGATGGCCGCGGATGGACACAGATAATTTAAGGCTGGGCAGGGTGCGTCACTCCGCGCGCGCCGCCGAAACTGGTTGGATGATTTAGCCTATTTGCGGCGGGCAGAGGACTGCCGCCCTACCACCACGTAGAAAATTCCCACTTGAACCTTTTAGCTTTGTGATGCAAAGTCAAAACCATGAATCCGAAATGGGCTGAGGAAAATCTGCAAACCATCCGCACCTTGATGGAACGCTCCGCACTCTACCGCCGCGCGCTGGCACCGGTGATGATTTTTGTCGGTGTTATTGGAGTTCTTGGCGGGATGATTGGTTGGCTGCTGGAAGTTCTACAAGGACATCCGTTTTTGGCTCGTCCCTTTGTTCTGTTTTGGTCTGGTGTTGCGGCAGTCGCTTCGGTCGGAGCATTCATCTTAGTTCGTCGTCAAGCATTGAAGGATTCAGAACCGTTTTGGTCGGCGCCAACGAAGCGTATCACCGAGGCGTTGATTCCAGGATTTTCCGTCGGAGTTTTTCTGGGAGGCTTTGCGGCCTATGACAACGGAGGCGTTGACGGCACTATCAGCATGGTTTTTATGTGGTGCCTATTCTTTGGTTGCGCCGTCCACTCGGCAGGATTCTTTATGCCGCGCGGCATGAGATGGTTCGGCTGGCTTTTTGTGCTGGCTGGTTTTGGTTTGATTGCTTGTTTGGTTGCCGACATTGATTTGCTAAGTGTATTTCATTCGCCACATCTCTTGATGGCGACCACCTTCGGCGGCCTGCACCTCGCCTACGGAATTTACCTCTACTTCACAGAGCAGAAAAATCCCGTCGCGTGAATCCCGAACTGTTCCTTCAGCTCGACCGCGTTATCCACGAGAAGGGGCGGCTCGCCATCATGTCCGCGCTCGCGGGCTCGCCGGAACTTTCCTTCACCGAGCTCCGCGACACGCTGGACATGACCGACGGCAACCTCACCACGCACATCCGCATCTTGCAGGAAGAAGGTTTTATTTACGTGGCCAAGTCCTACCAGAACAACCGCTCACTCACCACCTGCTCGCTCACCAAGGCCGGGCGCAAAGCCTTCGCCGGCTACATTGATCTGCTCGAACAGATCGTCCGTCAGAACAAGTTGTAAAATTTCTTTGAACAAATTTGCGCCGTTGCCGTCTCACACTTTGTAATACAAAGTGAACGACCAATGAAAATCCTCCGCGCAGAACATCTCGGCATGTGCTTCGGCGTCCGCGACGCCATCGCGTTGGCACTGGACACCGCGCAACGCGAACCGCTCACCATTCTTGGCGATCTCGTTCACAACGCAACCGTCCTTGCCGAAATGCGTTCACGCGGTATCACGTTTCAGAATGAAGCCCGCGCCGTCGCCACGCCGACGGTGATGATCACCGCGCACGGTGCATCGGAAGCGCGCCAGCAATCCGTGCGCGAACTCGGTCTGCGCGTGCTGGAAGCGACTTGTCCACTCGTTCACGTCGCGCATCGCGCGGTGGCGAAGCTCGTCGCCGATGGATTTCATCCCGTGATCATCGGCCAGCGGAATCATGTCGAAGTGCGCGGTTTGACCGAAGATTTGGCGGAGTTCGATGTGGTGTTGAATGCGGAAGAAGTTCGGAAGCTTCGCGAACGCCCACGCATTGGCGTGGCCGCGCAGACGACGCAACCCATTGAGCGCGTCCGCGAATTGGTTCAATTGCTACGCGAAGCTTTTCCGCGCAGCGAGGTGCGCTTCACGGATACGGTCTGCCGGCCAACGAAAGAACGCCAGAGCGCGGCGGTGGAGCTCGCGCAGGAGTGCGACGCGGTCATCGTCATCGGCGGCGCGCACAGCAACAACACACGAGAGCTCGTGCATACTTGCTTGAAGTTTTGCCCGCGCGTCCATCACGTCCAGACGGCAGATGATTTGCGGGACGAATGGTTTTTTGCGGATGACACGGTGGGCATCACCGCCGGAACGTCCACGCCGGACAATGTCATTGACGCGATTGAACAAAGATTGCAGATCATCAGTCAAATGGGAGTCCCCGCGACCGTTCCCGCGTGATGCAAACATTCGCTGAACCAATCAGAAGTCGGCCGACTGAATTCTCGACGCTCCTGCGCGGCGAGGCGCGAACGATTTCTGCTTGGAGTGCGGAGTGGAGCGCTTCACGCGCGGCGATGCATCTTGCAGTCATCATTTTGGGCGCGGGAGTTTACGGTGCGGCGATGGGCTGGTGGCGTGCGCCAGAACAGGCGATGTTCGTCGCGATAAAATTTCCGCTCATCATCCTGCTCACTGCGGCCGGCAACGCGCTGCTCAACGGCCTGCTCGCGCCGTTGCTCGGATTGAACATTCCGTTACGCCAGTCTTTCGCCGCCGTGGTGATGAGCTGTGCTATCACGTCGGCCATCCTTGGTGCGTTCGCTCCGCTGCTGGCGTTTGCGGTGTGGAACGCGCCTCCGCTCGAAACGCATCCCATGGCTGCCTACAATCTCATCAAGCTCGCGCACGTCGGCGTCATCATCTTTGCCGGGACGGTAGGCAATGCGCGGTTGTTTCAACTGCTCGTGTATCTTGGCGGCGGGCGCGCGGTGGCGTTCCGCGTCTTTTTTGCGTGGCTCGCGGGTAATCTTTTTCTCGGCAGCCAGCTTTCGTGGATTGCGCGCCCGTTCATCGGCGCGCCGGATTTGCCGGTGCAATTTCTCCGTGACGGTGCGTTGAAGGGAAATTTTTATGAAAATGTTTTCGGCGCATTCGCCCAGTTTTTCACGAACAACTAAACCAAACATCACTGACCTATGAATGAAAACAATCCCGTCCCGCCGATCATTCCGCCGGGCGAAGCCGCGCAAAAACTGAACGAAAAGATTTCCACGCCGCCGCCAACGCCACCGCTCACATCCGGCGCGAAAGCGCTGGGCGATGATCCCGCCGAGCGCGTGCCGTTGCCGCATGCGTTCGCTGCCATCGAGGCGTTGCTGCGTCACCCGCGACGGCTGCTGTTTCAACTGCGCCAGCCCGGCGCGGGCAAGTTGATCGGCGGGATGCTGTTCGTCGCGCTGATTTGCGCGGTGGTTTATGGCGTCGTGGCAGGGACGTTTTCCGGCGGCACGCAGCTTTGGGCCGCGCCGGTGAAAATCGCCGCCGGACTTTTCATCTCCGCCGCCATCTGCCTGCCGAGCCTGTATATCTTCACTTGCTTGAGCGGTTCGCAGGCGCGGCTCGCAGAAGTCTGCGGGCTGCTCGCGGGCTTGCTGATGCTGATGACCATCCTGCTCGTCGGCTTCGCGCCTGTGGCATGGATTTTTTCGCAGTCCACCGAATCGCTGGGGTGGATGGGTTTTCTACACCTGCTGTTCTGGTTCATCGCCACGCTGTTTGGCGTGCGGTTCATGAAGAATGGATTTTCCCACGCCAACGCCAAGTCGCAGGCGGGCGTGAATGTCTGGATCATCATCTTCCTGCTCGTCGCGCTGCAGATGACAACGGCGCTGCGTCCCATCATCGGTAAGTCCGACACGTTTTTCCCGACGGAGAAAAAGTTTTTCCTCGGACACTGGTTCGACACGCTGGAAAAATCTGGAAAGCAGTCGCGGGCAACAGCGTTTGACTAAACTGAAGTCATGGAACGTAAAAACATTCTTAGCCGCCGAATCAAATGGTTGACGTGGTTTTTCATCATCGGCCTTTTCTTAAGTGGCGCGACGGCGATTCCGCTGCTGTCAGAAGTGAACTGGCTGGCAAATTTTTTTGTCGGCGATGAAAAATCTTCGGCAGTTGTCGGCTGGCTGATGCGCGTCCGCGACGCGCTCATGCAAACGCAGGCGCAGCATCCGTTTCTATTTTACGGCACGGATTGGCTGGCGTTCGGGCATTTTGTCATCGCGTTGGTTTTCGTCGGCGCATTGCGTGATCCCGTCCGCAACCGCTGGCTTTTTGATTTTGGATTGATTGCCTGTGTGCTGGTGATTCCTTATGCCTTTATTTTCGGTGGCGTGCGCGGGATTCCGATTTGGTGGCGGCTGATTGATTGTTCGTTTGGCGTGTTCGGATTCATACCACTTTGGTTTTGCCGCAAGTGGGCGATTGAACTGGAACAACAGCCACCAAGTTAAAAGAAGCTAGACAAATTCCTTCGCCGGGCGCGTCATTATCAAAATGCCCGCCCGTCCGGACATCGAACGGCTTTACGATGAACACGCCCAAGCGCTGTTCGCCTTTCTGCTGAACCTCACACGCAACGAGGCGGATACACGGGATTTGCTTCAGGAAATTTTCGTCAAACTGACACGGGAACCGAAACTTCTTGATGGCATGCGTGAAGAGCGCGCTTTTCTCATCCGGCTGGCGCACAACGCGGCGATTGATTTGATGCGGCGTCGCGGCACACGCGAACGCACGAAGGAAAATTTTGCGGAAATCATTTCGCCCTTTGCCGCGTCGGTTGATCCCGATGAAGAAACCTTCCGCCAGGAACTTTCCGCAGCGCTCGCCGAACTGCCGCCGGAGCAGCGCGCGGTGACGCATCTTAAGCTCTGGGGCGGCCTGACGTTTGAAGAGATTGCCGCCGCGCTGGAGATTCCGCCCAACACCGCCGCCAGCCGTTACCGCTATGCGTTAGACAAATTACGTGACCGGCTGCGTCCACTTTACGAGGAAATCAAATGAAGCCAGACGAATTTGAACAAAAACTTTCCGGCCAGCCGTTGCGATCAGTTCCGCCGGCTTGGCGCGCGCGGATTTTGTCCGCTGCAAATGCGGTTGAACCCCTCTGCAAAACGCCGCATGTAACGCAGGTCTCCTGGCTATCAACTATCCTGTGGCCGAACCAAAAAGCGTGGGCGGGATTGGCGGCGGTCTGGGTAGTGATTCTGGTCCTGAACCATTCCACGCAGGATAGCGCTCCGGCCAACTTGGCAAAAAAATCTGAACCGCCATCGCCGGAGATGATCGCGGAATTGAAGAAGCAGCAAAAACTTTATGCGGAACTAACTGGCATCAATGAACCAAAGGAAGCGGATCGTCCGCGCGAAATGCTGAATCGTCCACGCACATGGCGAATTGAAGTGGTTGCGGTGTAAAAAATCAGAGCTCGGCGGAGTCTCGCCCCACCAAATGAAATTTATGAGTGAAGAACCTAAAAATATTTGGAAAAAAACTCTCAGTCGAAACCCATTTGTCTTTGGACTGATTTTGGCGGCTGCTGGCTCGATTACAATCGGAATGATTGGTGCGGCGTGTGGTCTCGCTAGAGATGCCACGAAATTCAGCGCCGCGTCATTTGGGGCATCTATTGTGCTGGTTTTGATTATCTGGCCGACAGTTGTATTCATTCGCTGGCAGTGCTGTCGGCGCAACCTCAAGAAATCAATTTTTGGTTTGGTGTGTTTCGCCACATTAATTGCTTTATTCTATGCGGAGGAGAACTGGCGGGGCAGGCGGGCTTGGGAAAATTACAAGCGCGAGTGGGAGGCCAAGGGTGAGAAGTTTGACTTCAAAGATTTCATCCCACCACCAGTGCCAGACCAACAGAACTTTGCGATGACGCCGGTGGTGGCGACTTGTTACGACTACATTCTAACCCGCGACGGCAAAAAAATTTCCAGCGAGCGGCGTGACACCAAGCTGGTTAACCGTCTTTCCTTTGACCTCGGAGACGCGGCGTTAAGGACGAACGGTATCGGCTATTGGGCGAAAGGCACGTTGAGCCACTTGGAATTTTATCAGGCAAACTACCGCGCACTGGCGGCAGAGACGAACCTGTTCGCCGTGCCTGGACATCCGCAGTCGCCGGCAGCCGATGTGCTGCTTGCGCTGGGCAAGTATGATGCGACGGTGGAGGAACTGCGGCGGGCAATACAGCGGCCTTATTGCCGCTTCCCGTTGAACTATGATTCAGAAAATTCGGCTGAAATTTTGCTTCCGGCGCTGTCGGCGATGAAAAGCTCGACACAATTATTGTGCCTGCGTGCGCTTGCAGAATTGCAGGCCGGCCAAAGCGACAAGGCGCTGGCGGATGTGCAGCTGGCGCTGCGACTGGTCGATGGTATCCGCTCGGAACCGTTTTTGATTTCGCATCTGGTGCGAATCGCAATCACGGAAATCATGCTGCAACCAATTTACGAAGGCCTAGCGAATCGTCAGTGGACGGATTCTCAACTCGTCACGCTGGACGCGGAACTTGCAAAGCTGGATTTTCCAGCCGACTTCAAATTTTGCATGCGATCGGAACGCGCGTGGAGCAGCGGGATCATCGATTACCTTTCTAAAAACAAACGCTACAAAAAGTTTCAGGAGTTGCAGCGAATGGAGTTTGACCAGAAGGATGACACCACGACCGCTGGACAGTTGCGTGGCACCGCTGCAGCAATCGGTTTTACGCTGATGCCCTCCGGTTGGTTCGAGCAAAACAAGCTGGCTATCGCCAGAATCTACGACCAATGGTTACTGCACATCGCCGACGAGGAAAAACACCAGATTTTACCCAAGATTTGCAATGAGATTAGTCCACGGCTGGCCAACTGGAAAAGCAGCCCACTCAATTTTTTTGTTAAGCTGATGCTCCCCTCTTTGCCAACAACTTCCCGAAAATGTGCCCGCGAACAAATTTCCGTCGACTTGGCGCGGACAGCCATCGCACTAGAACGCTACCGGCTGGCGCACGGGGAATTTCCTGAATCATTGGATGCGCTCGCACCGCAGTTCGTCGCTCAAGTGCCGCACGATGTGATTGGCGGAAAGCCGTTGAAATACCGGCGCGAAGCAAATGGACAATTTACACTCTATTCGGTTGGCTGGAATGAAAAGGATGATGGCGGCGTGACGTTCATTAATAAAGGCGGAACCCAACCGATTTTTGACAAGGGCGACTGGGTCTGGCGATATCCGCAGAAATAATTTCCGGTAGAGCGGTGTTGCTACGTCGCTGGTTTTTGATCGGGGCTGAGCGGCAGCACAGTCCTATCGGTTTTATCTGTGTCCATTGGTGTGCATCCGTGGTTTAATGTTCGCATGAATATTACGAACTTGAACCCGGATGAGGACATTGGCGCGAGTGCGTGGCTGGTGGAGATGGAGGAGCACCGCATTCTGCTGGATGCCGGGATGCACCCGAAACGCGAGGGGCGCGATGCGTTGCCGCGCTTTGGCAAGGTCGCGGGTCAGGCAGAGGTGGACGCGATCGCGATCACGCATTGCCATCACGATCACATCGGCGCGCTGCCGGTGGCGGTGAAACATTTTCCCAAGGCGCACATTCTGATGACGGAGCTGAGCTATCTCATCTCGGAACGCGTGCTGCACAATTCGGTGAATGTGATGACGCGCCAGCGCGACGAGCTGGGCATCAAGGAGTATCCGCTCTACACGCACGATGAGCTGGATGAGATCGCACCGTATTTCCAAGGTTTCAAATACAACCGCGAAGTGGAATGGGGCTCGTTCAAGAAACAGCGTGCTGGCTTAC